>DATHIZ010000302.1:0-4779 GCA_035316385.1 Bryobacteraceae bacterium
CAGCGTTCAATTTCTTGTTGCAGTCATCACGCCCGCTCGGTTATGTTCGCAAACGTTTTTCGGATTCGACTGTGGAGTTGAATTCCTCTTTACATTCTTAGAAGGAGAATCACATGGCAGATTTATTTCGGTTATCGGCGAGTGAAGCCGCGGCACGCATTCGCGAAGGCAAACTCACGTCCGAAGCTTTGGTACGCTCCTGTTTCGAGCGGATCGATTCACGTGAATCACAAGTCAAAGCATGGGTCCATTTGGATCGTGATTTTGCCCTGGCGCAGGCGCGGGAATGCGACCGGAGCGCGAGCCGCGGTCCGCTTCACGGAGTTCCATTCGCTGCCAAGGACATCATGGACACGGCCGACTTGCCCACGGAGTACGGATCTCCCATCTACAAAGGCAACCGTCCCGTGGCGGACGCCGCATGTGTGGCTTTGAGCCGCGCGGCCGGCGGGGTGCTATTGGGCAAGACGGTGACGACCGAGTTTGCCAGTCGATTTCCATTGGGAAACACGACGAATCCGCACAACCCCCAGCATACGCCCGGTGGTTCCTCCAGCGGCTCCGCCGCCGCGGTCGGTGATTTCATGGTGCCGCTGGCTTTTGGCACCCAGACGGTCGGATCGGTGATTCGTCCAGCAGCGTTCTGCGGCTGTATCGGCTACAAACCGAGTTACGGCGAAGTGAGCACACAGGGCGTGAAGCAGAATACCCCGTCCTTCGACACCGTGGGGCTTTTCGCTCGCGCTGTGGAGGACCTCGCTCTGTTTCGAGCCGCGGTCACAGGCTTTGCACCGAAGCCTCTGGCCGCCACTCGGATCAACGAGCTTAAGATCGGCTTTTGCCGCACCATGTTCTGGGACCGTGCGGAGGATTACACGAAAACCTTGCTCGAAGAGGCCGCAGGCGCGCTGGCGAAGGCCGGCGTGAAGGTCTCCGATTTCGATCTCGGAAAGCCGTTTGAACACTTCGAGGCCATCGGCCGGCGCATCAATGATTACGAGTTCTCTCGTGCCCTCACCTGGGAACGGAATCATTGGAATCTTCTGAGCGAGTTCCAGCGCGACAAACTTGCCGCATGGCTCAATGTCTCCTACGAACAATACCGGGAGGCCGAAGCCGTGCTTGACCAGTGCCGCAGACATCTCGCCGACTCGATGACGGATATCGATCTCCTGCTCACGCCAAGTGCTCTCGGAGAGGCTCCGGTAGGACTGACCAGTACGGGTGACACCTCGTTCAATATCCTGTCGACGTGGACCTATACTCCTTGCGTCACGCTGCCTGTGTTTACCGGACCGACCGGCCTGCCGGTCGGCATTCAGCTCATCGGTCACCGAAACCAGGATCACCGCCTGTTGGAAGGGGCCCAGGCTGTATACCGGGTGTTCTCGAAATCCACATGAAACCATGCTCGTCGTTGTCTGAGCACCTGGTCGCTGGAGGTTCGAACCCATGCAGAATGTAGATCGCGATATCATCGTCATCGGCGCCGGCGGGTGCGGCCTGTTGGCGGCGCTGGTGGCGAGCAAAAAGGGCGCGCGGGTGCTGTTGCTCGAGAAAACGGATAAGCCTGGCGGCGGGACGGCTTTTTCTTCCAAGGGCATTCGCGCTGCCGGAAGTCGTCGGCAGCGCGAGTTGAAAATCGCGGACAGCGCAGCACTCTATGCAGAGGATATTTTGCGGCGGAACAATGGCGAGAGCGATGCCGTCCTCACTCGACGGTTGGCAGAGAATTCAGGGCGGGTCGCCGACTTTCTCGCAGACGAAGCCGGCGTCGAACTTCGGATCGGCGAGTTCGCCTTCGGCCACAGCGCGCAGCGCTCACACTCGTGGAAAGAGGATAAAACCATCACCGATTTTCTCTTCGCCGCGGTGGAACGGGAGAAGAATATCGAGGTGCGCTTCTCCACGCGGGTGCTCGCGCTCGAGCGGGACGAGGACGGCGCGGTGATCGGCGTAAGAACAGACGATGGCATTCTCAGCGCTCGAAAAATTATTCTCGCGTCCGGCGGATTCGGAGCGAGCGCTGAGTTGCTCTCCAAATACATTCCCAAGGCCGTCGGCATTCCCTTCCCCGGCCATCATGGCAGCACCGGCGACGGCATCAAAATGGGCTTGGAGATTGGAGCGGCAGTGGAAAATATGGGCGCGTTCCAGCCATACCCGGCTTACCTCGGTCCGGGAAAGCGCGCGGTGCCGCCGGAGGTGGCGCTATCGGGCGGAATCATGGTCCATGCGGGCGGAAAACGTTTTGTCGATGAGACCCGATATCCCGGCGGCCTCGGGATTAGAATGCTCGATCTACCGGGCAAACAAGCGTACGAGATTTTCGATGAGCGGATTTTCCAGTTGCATCGAGACGCGCCGGGGCTGAGAAGCTTGGGGCGTCTTTTCGATGCGGGGCTTTTGCTGCGGGCCGAAACGGCGGCGGAGCTTGCCGACAAACTGGCAATCAACGCCGAGGGGCTGAAGCAAACCATCCGCGAGTGCAACGCGCTCTCGACGAGTGGTGAAAGAGACGCTTTCGGGCGCGTTCTGCCGCAGCCTCTCGAGGCACCCTATTATGGAATCAGAGTGACGGTGGCTCTGTACCATACCCAGGGCGGCTTGAAAGTGAACGCGGATGGCCAGGTCACTCGCGCCGATGGGTCCATCATCCCCAACCTTTACGCCGGCGGCGGTGTGGCCGTCGGTGTCTCCGGCAAAGGACTGGAAGGCTATTTGCCGGGAAACGGGTTATTGGCTTCTCTCGGTTTCGGCATGATAGCGGCGGACCATGCAGTAGCTTCATTGAGGGAGTGAGCGCATTCAACGAGGACTGAACGCGTTCAAGACGTTCAACCGCTGCGCTTCGCTAACATCTCTTCGCCGTGTTGTTTCTTGTAGTCGTGCACCGCTTGTTCAGTGTGCATGCCAAGATCAATGGCCGTGCCTTCGAACAAGACTTCGTTCCGAGCCAGAAGAGTCACGACCTCGTCGATTTGCCATTCATTGAGCAGGCGTCCTTTCACTTCGCCTTTCTCAAGAGGTAGCCGCGCCCTAATCTTCGCGTATTTCTTTTTAAGAGGGCCAAGCTTTTCGTCCGGAATTGCCAGCGCTCCGACAACACTAATTGATCCTGCGTGGAATCCCGTGAACGAACCGCTTTCATCTATGAAGACGTGCATTTTGCTGACCCCAGGCAATCCTACAATCAGCGTTTTCGCGGGCAGAGGCGCGCAATGATGTTGTAATCAGAATTTTGTCCGACGACCAGATGTTGGCATCGAGGCCAAGGCTTTTAGGAAAAAAGGGAGTCCTCAGGATCAAGTCTTGTGTTTTGACATTTCGGATTTTCGTGGGTCGCACCACGTGGTCAACCGAGAGCGCAGTCCTATGGATAGGCACTAGGCATCCGGCAATAGGCAATGGGGAAACTTGGAATTTCAAGACGTCGTTCATCGCTGTGAAGCGAAATCGTCCAAGGCTTTCTCCTTCAATCATGCAACGCTTTGGCTCCGCGCCTTGGAGTTTCGCTGCGATCCTTGCTACAAGCTGGGGATGTCCGTCTCTCCTCTGCTCGAACAACCGGCGAAAAGAAAGTCTCTCTATTACGGCTGGGTTATCGTCGTCGTCGGCTTTCTCGCCCACATCGCTTCGGCATTTTCGATCTCCAGCACGCTGAGCGTATTTCTCAAACCGTTGTCCGCCGACCTCGGCATTTCCCGCGGTATGTTCTCGCTCATCCGGTCCGGCGAGATTCTCATCGGCGCGGCGGCAGCGCCCGTGGTCGGCACGCTGATGGACCGCTACGGCGGACGCTGGCTGATGGCGGCCGGCGGTTTGATTTCCGGCGCCGGCTTTATCTGCCTCGGTCAAGCGCAGGGTTTCATCCAGTTCATGCTGGTGCGTTGGCTGCTCATCAGTCCGGGCGATTCGCTCATGGGCTCCATGGTGGTCAACGTTTCGATCTCACGCTGGTTCGTGCGCATGCGCGGCCGCGCCCTGGCCATCGCCGGCATGGGCCATGGCTTGGCCAAAGTCTGCATGCCGGTGGCGGCGGCGACCTTGATGCTTTACGTCGGCTGGCGCGGCGCTTGGGTGGTCTTCGGCGTTTTCGCCCTGCTGCTGGTGGTCGCGCCGGCCTTGCTGTTTATGCGCCGCTCCCCGGAAGAAATGGGATTGCTGCCCGACGGCGGACCGGTGGAGCCGAAAGCGGAAGTCGCAACGCTAAAAAAACCACGCCATGCCAAGCGCACCGGCGCCGACAATGTCGAGTGGAGCCGGCGTGAAGCGCTGCGCACGCCCGTCTTCTGGCTCATCGCCAGCACCTTCGGCGTCGCCCAGATCGGCGTCACCGGGCTCAATCTCCATGTGTTTTCTTATGTCACGGATCAAGGTCATCCAACCCTGGTGGCCGCGTCCGTGATGAGCATCATCGCGGTCATGCAGCTCAGCACGCCGATCGTCTGGGGCACGCTCGCCGACCGCATGGATAACGGTATTCTCAATATGGCCAAATGCGCGTTTCAAGGCACCGGCCTGTTGGTGGCCCTGTTACTGCCCGGAATGGCGCCGCTCTATGCCGGCTTTTTTATCTACGGCATCGGCATGGGCGGCACGGCGGTCTTGGCGGAAACCATATGGGCCGATTTTTTCGGCCGCATCTCGCTGGGAAAAATTCGCGGCATGGGCTCCCTGGTGACCAGCATATTCTCCGCCTGCGGCCCGCCGTTCTTCGGCCTGCTCTTCGACTACACCCAGACCTACTACCTGTCCTTCAGCATCTTTATCGCCATG
>DATHIZ010000303.1:0-34911 GCA_035316385.1 Bryobacteraceae bacterium
AACCGAGGATGGTCCCAATCGACAGCAGAGTACTACCCACGGATGCCAGTCTCGCGGAGTCCGGCTGATTGCTTCCCGCAGCCATAGCGAGCTGCGTGATGGCGGCCGGCACATACACGGAACCAGCCCACAGGCCGACCATCGAGACCAGTACGAATATTGCGTTGCGCATGGTGCGACGCCGGCATTCAACAGAGAAAAGTTCAAGGAAGGCTGCCGTCGCGGATCTGCGGCGGCCGGTCTGGGCGCTATGCGTCCAGCGCACGGGTTCCCGTATGCCATAGCGAATGAAAGCGACCAGCAATGCGGGGGTCCCACCCAGCAGAAACATGGCGCGCCAGCCGTATTCCGCTCCGATAAAGCGGTTCGCCACCGCCGCCAGCAGAGTGCCGAAATAATAACCCGTGTGCATGAACGCCGCGCCGCTAACCCGGCGGTCTTCGGGCCAATCTTCCGCCACCAGGATACCGCCCAGGGTCCATTCTCCACCAATTCCTATGCCCGCCAGAAGCCGGAACAGCGCCAACTGCCAGACGTTCGTAGCGAATGCGCCTGCCAGAGTAAAAGCGGAAAAGCAAAGGATGGTGAGCATGAGAATGCGCACCCGTCCGAAGCGGTCGGCCAGCGGTCCCCATATGAAGGAACAGCCCCAGCCAATCAGAAAAAGCGCAAAGAGCAGGCCACCATAGAAGCCGGTATTTTGCGCCGTGGGCGCGAGACCCGATGCGGGCAGCAACTCCTTTAGCGCCGGAACCAGCACCAGAGCATAAATGAACGAATCCATACCATCCAGAGCCCAGCCTGCCCAAGCGGCCCAGAACGTTCGCAGTTGGTTGGGTGTCAGCGAATTTCTCAAAGGCAAGGGTAACAGAGCCGGTCAGTTTGCTATCACCGCCACGAGAACGCCACGCCTTAACAAATAGTCTTCTACTCGCTCCGCAGCGCTATTACCGGATCTATGCGCGAGGGCGCGCAGGGACGGCAGGTAACGCGCAATAGCAATACACAGAAGCAACACGAGAGCCGCCGCGACAGAGTATTTCAGGTCATTCGGGCTGACGCCATAGAGCTGATTCGCGACGAGTCTAAGGGCGGCAAAGGCGGCGGGAATCCCGATCAGTATGCCGATGAGACCCTGCACCATCGCCTCCCGGATCACCATCCCGATTATGGAAGCGCGGCGCGCTCCGAGGGCGATGCGAACACCAATTTCACTGGTTCGCCGCTGAACGGCGTAGGCCATCAATCCATATAGCCCAAGGCAGCTCAGTACAAGCGCCACCAGGCCAAAGAACATGGCGAGAGCGGCGATCACGTTCTCCTGGTTCAACTCACGGCTGACATGGTCCGAGAGCGTGTTGACGCGCAACCCGGGAAGGCGAGGATCGATTTCGGCCAAGGCGCGGCGGACCTCTGCCGCGATCGCGTCAGGACGGCCGCTTGAGCGAATCTCGATTACTGTGGCAAAATTCGACCCGTTGGCGGACGACACTGATTCGCTCGCTTTCACCTGCAGGAAGGGCAGAAATGCCATGGGCATCAGCTCTTCACGAGGACTGTCGTACTTCGCATTCGCGACCACGCCCGCGATTTCGAGAAGCTCGCGCTCTTTACGCCGGGCAGCGAATTCAATCGCGAATACAGCTGCCGGTACAGCGGCCCGAGCTGGCTGTAATTGTAGCCGGCATGACTGGTATCCATGTTTACGACAAGTACGCCTTCCTGGTCGAAGCCGAATTGCTGCCCGGTGAGGTTCGCAAGACTGCGGGCAAATGTGCCAGCCCCGGCCAACACGACCAGCGATAGCGCCACTTCGGCGATAATCAGCACCGCACCCAATCCGAATCGCCGATGGGACAGACGAGAACCCTTGATACCCGGGCTCGCGCCCTTAACAAGCGCCACCTGTGAGCTCATACGCCAGCGTCAGACTTTCGGTGAGAGATTGCCGTACGAGACGGAAGCGGCTGGCTCCCAACGCAAGCCGGACCGAGGTCTCCGCCACTCGCGCGGTTCCTCGGGCGAGGAGGAGGTTCGCGATATTTGCACATGTGATCAGCAGAACCGCTATCGAAATGCCCAGCAGCAGACGCAACGTCAGGGAGTAAGCCCGTTGCATATGGACAATGCCGCTGCCGCCAGGTGTCAGTTCGACGTAACTTCTCAAAACGTTTTGACGCTGCCCGGCCGAAATGGCCGGCCCTTCCCGGCTAAGCAGCCAATTCCGTAGAGCCGCCGTCAATCGGAGCTGCGCCTGCACTGCGGACACGTTGGGCGCTAACCGCCCCATGAGATACAACCAGTGCATCTCGGGATTGTCGAGCAGTGCGCGTTTGCGATTCAGTTGGCGATCCGCTGAGATCGGGAGCCACAAGCCGGGTGGATCGGGTTCGAGAGTTTCGCCGTAGAACTCCGGCGGGGCCACGCCAACGATGTTAAGGACGCCCCGCCGACATAGATGTTTGAGCCGATTACAGATGATCGCCACCGAGTTTATTCATCCAGTAGCGAAAACTGACGACTGCCACTTGGGGCACGGATGGCGAATCGTCCGAGGGAGCGATGGCGCGTCCCATCGCGGCGTTAACACCGAGGACCTCAAAGTAGTTCCCGGAGACAAGTCTGGCCTGCGCGAGCTGAGATTCCCTCCAGCCCGCGCGACGTACGCTTACGCTAGTTTGCGTGGTGCTCTGCAAAGCACAGAGGCCGGCGAACACATTTGTAGCTTGAATATGTTTATAGAGATCGTAGGAATACAGAAAAAACGATGCGTCGCGGGGGATTCCGGCGCCGCTGCCCGACCCGCGGCTAGGACCGAGCACGACCAAATTTCCTGGATCGCGCACCGGTAAGGATTTCAAGAGCACTGCGTTGATAATTGTGAAGATTGCAGCATTAGCTCCGATCCCCACTGCAAGACTGAGGACAACTGCAGCGGTGAATCCTGGGGCTCTCCGCAGATCCGAGCCGTGTGGCGAATATCCTTGAGAAAATCTTCAAACCATCTTCCACCCCCACATTTCGCGCATCTCCTGTTTAACCAATGTCGCGTTGCCGAACGCGCGCCGTGCAGCGCACCTGACGTCTTCCGGCGATAGGCCGGTCCCGCGCTGCTCTTCCGCCTCGAGTTCCAAGTCCGCCACGCCCAGCGGCCAAAGAGAGCGCTATGCCAATCACACCTCCAGCGAGCAGCAGCAGCCCCGCTTCCTTCATCACCATACCGACTATCTGGCCCCGGCTCGCGCCAAGGGCCGCGCGGATTCCCATCTCGTTACGACGCCGGATCACGATGTACGAGATGACACCGTACAGACCGACTGTTGCGAGCGCAGTGGCTAGTGCGCCGAAGAAGCCCGACAGTGCCGCCAAGAGGCGCTCAATAACGAGTCCGCCGCGAACTTGCGTTTGGAAGATGTGAGAATCCATTTGCATCGCCGGATACGTGTGTCCGAGCTTATTTTTCACGGCCGAAATCATGTTCGCCATCGACATCACGCCGATGAAAGGAGGCGTTCCGGGATTGAAGGCTCGTCAGCGAGCGAACCGGCAGCGCCACATCGAAGTTCCTACCGACGTCAAGCCCCACAAAGCCCGGCGGCGTTACGCCAATTACTTCAAAAGAATGATCCTGAACCGTCACGGTGCTGCCGATGGCTGAATCGAGACCGCCAAATTCGCTTTGCCATAAACCATAGCCGATCACCGCAGCCGAAGATCCGCAGCCGTGATGGTCATCTTCGACGTTGAGCAGCCGGCCGCGAGCGGGAAAATACCAAAACAGGAAAGAAACTACCGCTTACCCAAATCCCGCGCACATTTTGCGCGACTGCTCTCTTGCCTAGATGAAATGTATCGGTACCCCAGGCGAGACACCTGAAAAGGCTTGCTGGTGGTCCCGAAACTCCTCGCAGAGAGGGTTTGTTATCCGGGAATTATCGCCAGCATTGATGCCTACGCCGTCCCCATTCGCAACGCGCACTTCGGCCAACTTCTGGGGATTTGGCACCGGCAGACTGCGCAAACGAACCGCATCAAGCAGTTGGAAGATTGCAGTGTTTGCACCGATTCCCAGCGCAAGCGACAGAACAGCTGCGAGCGCGAACACAGGGCTGAGTCTTAGCTGGCGTGCGCCGTAGCGCAGGTCCTGCCAAAAGCGTTCCAAAGAAGTCCATCCCCACATTCCGCGCACTTCCTCTTTCACCAGGATTGTATTGCCGAACGCACGCCGGGCGGCGTACCGGGCGTCCTCCGCGGAAAGGCCTTTCTCCCGCAGCTCCGCGGCTTCTAACTCCAGATCGGAGCGCAGTTCGCGCTCCAAATCCTGTTCAAAATCTTTGCGCCGGAACCAACGCATTTTCAGCTCTCCTCAGTGGGCCGCATCACCCGGGCAATTGCACCCGCCATCTGTTTCCATTTCGACTCTTCGGCCGCAAGCTGCTTCTTGCCTGCCGGTGTGAGCCGGTAATATTTGAATTCGCGCTTTTGGTCTTTTGCGGCAGCTTCCCACTTGGCCGCCAGGCAACCTTTGCGTTCAAGGCGATGTAGCGCGGGGTAAGCGACCCATGCTCGATCTACAGCAAGTCGTCGGTAGTGCGCTGAATGTGCTTCGCGATTTGATGCCCGTGCGCGGGACCAAACAAGAGCGTACGGAGGACCAGCATATCAGTGCCCTGCAATAGATCGATTCGCGCGGAAGGTTCTTTTGCTCATGCCTCAGTTAACGAGATTAACGGGGCGGATAGATAAGGCGAACAGCGGGTAGCCGGGGGCATGATACGCTTCGTCAAGGAGGCTATCCGTGAGGCATTGGGCGATTCTGTTGTTAGCTGGAGCGGCGACGGCTATGGTGACTCCATATGCTCTAGCTCACTTCAGATTGATTGAGCCACAGGGTTGGTTAGTGGAGAGCGATCTGGGTGATCCGCAGAAACTTGGTCCCTGCGGCAGCACATCCGTCAATGCAGGCACACCGACTAACATCGTCACCAAGTTCCAGGGCGGACAAATGCTCCATATCAAACTACAGGAGACCGTTTTTCATCCGGGCCATTATCGCGTTGCATTGGCCGTGAATTCACGCGCCGAGCTTCCACCAGACCCGGCTGCAGATACACAGGACAGTGACAGGGGACCCCAGTCGGTTTCAGCACCGATCCAAAACCCGCCGCAGATACCGGTGCTCGCGGATGGCCTATTTGTGCACACGGCTCGCCAAACTGCGCCGTTTGAGACCGACGTACAACTCCCCAATATCAACTGTTCGAAGTGCACGTTGCAGATTGTCGAGTTCATGGCCAAGCACGGCCTGAATCGCGACGGTGGCTTCTACTATCACCACTGCGCCGATATCCAGATTACTGCCGATCCGGCTAAAGGCATTGACACACGCTGGTTAGCGGCGCAATAACCGGTCGTCATTAGTTAGCGTAAGTTCTTATTGAAGAAATCGACCGTGCGCTGCCAGGCCGGCTTTGCCGCCGCCTCGTCATATCTCGGCGTAGTGTCGTTGTGAAAACCGTGGTTCACATTCTCGTACACGTATTCTTGATAGGAAATGTGATTCGCTTTCAACGCAGTTTCATAAGCTGGCCACCCGGCGTTCACCCTCTGGTCGAGTCCCGCATAATGAATCAGTAACGGGGACTTAATCTTTGCCGCGTCTTCCGCGGACGGTTGACCCCCATAAAATGGAACAACCGCTGACACGTCACTCCCCAAGCGCACCGCGAGCGTATTTGCAATCCCGCCGCCGAAGCAAAATCCGACCACGCCAATTTTCCCGGTGCAGTCGGGACGTTTCTTCAGCCACAACGCAGCCGCTGCAAAGTCTTGCGTCATCTTCTCGCGGTCAACTTTGCGAAAAAGTTCCCCGCCCTTCTCGTCATCGCCCGGGTATCCGCCTACACTGGTCAATCCGTCCGGTGCAAACGCAAGAAAGTTCTCTACCGCCAACCGCCGCGCCACATCTTCTATATAAGGATTCAGCCCGCGGTTCTCATGCACAACCAGCACGCCCGGCCACTTTCCATTTCCATGGGCCGGCCGCGCCAAATAGCCGCGGACATTTCCATTGCCCGCTGGCGACTCCACCGTCGCCCGCTCTGTTTTGATGCGTCCGTCGTCTTTGGATACCTGCTGCGCCCACGCATAGTTGGGCCGGAAGCTCTCCAGGATTGCAGCCGCCGTCCAGCCGCCAACCGCAAATTTTTTTGCGCCATCCAAAAAATCGCGCCGCCCGATCTCGCCGTGCACATACCGGTCAAACAGGTTCAATAATTCTTGAGGAAACTCGCTCGCCTTTTTCCGTTCCAAAAGGTTCTCCTTGCGTCCTTCAATTCTATGTGAGCGAACCAAACTATCGCATTTTGCTCCGTTTTGCACCCATTCGGAGGTATATTAGTTGCCGCCGCTAGGAATAAAGCATGAGTGACACCACATTTCTAGAGTCAGTTTCACGAGACGTGACCTATGCGCTGCGAACGATGCGCAAGAACCCAGCCTTTGCGGTGGTAGCTGTAGTAACGCTGGCATTGAGCATTGGGGCCAACACCGCGAGTTTCAGCGTGATTCGGGCGGTACTTCTAAAACCACTTGAGTACCGCGATCCGGACCAATTAATGAGCATTTCGGGTGGCGCCACGCCAGCGCGATTCGCGGAAATGGAGACTACTGCGCGGAGCTTCACCGGCATCGGAGCTTTTACGAGTCAAGAGAATTTGACGCTCGCTGGCGGCGTTCAGCCGGAGGTCCTGAAAGCGGCTCGCGTATCGGCTGGCTTTCTTACTATTCTGGGCGCCATGCCGGTGCTAGGACGTGGATTTCTGCCGCGGGAGGATTCACCGGGCGGCATCGCGGCCGCAATGATTAGCGCTGAGTTGTGGCAGCGGCTGTTCAACGGAGATCTTCATATTGCCGGCAGAACCATGAATCTCGCCGGCGCCCAATACACCATTATTGGCGTTCTTCCCGTGCGCTTTCAGTTTCCATCTCCGGGTCTCGATGTTTGGTTGACACAGCCCTCAGAGTGGCCCGCCGTACCACCTAAGTCTCGCTCGCTGAGCCCGTTTCTGAGTGTCTTCGGCCGCCTAAAACCGGGACTGACCATCGAGCGGGCCAATGCCGAGATGGCTTTGATTCAGCACCAATACGCAATGAGCCACCCTGCTATGCTTGACGCCAAGCCGAAGTCTCCGGTTAGTGTCAAGCCGCTTAAAGAGCAAGTAGTCGGCAACATTCGCTCTGAGCTCTGGATGCTGTTCGGCGCCGTGGCGTTTGTGTTGCTGATTGCGTGCGCCAATATTGCCAGTTTGCTTCTGGCGCGAGCCAACGTGCGTTCCCGGGAATTCGCCGTCCGTTCGGCCCTGGGCGCCACTCGCAGCCAGCTCATTACACAATTGCTCATTGAAAGCGTTCTTCTCTCCTCCCTAGGTGGAGCGTGTGGAATGCTATTTGCCGTATGGAGTCTACGCGCCATTCGCCACTTCCCAGCATTTAATCTGCCGCGCGCGGATGAGATCCACCTGGATGGAATGGTGCTTGCATTCGCCGCAACTCTCTCTTTTGTGACTGGAATTCTGTTTGGGCTGGCGCCCTCCCTGACTGCGTCCCGGCCCGATCTCATAGGAGTGTTGCGAGCGAGAACCGGCGATTTAAATAGAGGAATTCCGGGACGCTTTCAGACTCGATTCAGTGTTCGCAGTATCTTGGTCATCGGCCAGGTAGCGCTTTCTATTGTGCTGCTGATCGGAGCGGCGCTCCTGACCGAGAGCGTGATTCATCTTCAAAGCGACAGTCCCGGCTTCGATTCAACCCATCTCCTCACCATGCGGATTTCTCTACCACCGCCGCGCTACGACACGGATCAGAAGAAAAACACTTTCTTTGAAGAGCTTATCCGCCGCGTGGGCGCGCAGCCCGGAGTACATAGCGCGGCGGCGGCGATGACACTTCCGATGACCGGCTTTGCGGGAACGCCGGTCCAGGATGCGGGCAAACCGCCGCTGCCGTTGAACGGACGCCCTATCGCAACCATTCTGATCACCACGCCAGAATATTTTCAGACTCTGAAGATCCCGGTGAGGAGAGGCAGGACCTTTACGGACCGCGATCGCGAAGGCGCGCAGCGTGTGGCCGTGATCGACGAAGGACTGGCTCGCCGCTTCTGGCCGACTTATCCGTCCGGCCAGAACCCTATCGGGCAACATCTTCTCATCGGCGGAACGAATCCACAACCCGCGGAAGTCATCGGCGTCGTTGGCAACGTTCATCAAAGCATCGACAATAGCGGTTGGCCGGAGAGCGTGTACGTTTCCTTTGCACAGAACCCGCTGCCATCGGCCATGCTGGTGATGCGAACGGAAGGCGATCCCCTCGCGCTCACATCGACGATCCGTCAGCAAATGCAAGCGCTGGATCGAGATCAGCCCATTTCGGACGTTCAATCCATGGAGGACCTGGTAGAAGCTCAATTGGGCCAGCGACGCTTGCTCGTGATGCTGTTGGGATTATTTGCGGGCGTGGCGGTCATACTCGCTCTCGTGGGAGTCTACGGTGTCATTGCCTACTCCGTTACGCAACGCATCCCGGAGATGGGGATTCGTCGAGCGTTGGGCGCACGTGAGGGCGATATTCTCTGGCTCATTGTAGGAGAAGCCTTTGGCCTGGCGCTGGCGGGAGCGGTGATTGGCCTTGGCGGCGCACTCGCCTTGACGCGCGTGCTGAAAACTCTGCTATTTCACGTTAGCCCGGCTGATCCAGCGACATTTGTAACTGTCGCACTGCTGTTTGTCCTGGTAGCGCTCGGCGCCAGCTATCTTCCCGCGCGGCGCGCGGCGCGAACCGATCCCATGGTGGCTTTGCGATACGAGTAGCCTTTCATGAGCGCGCCCAGGCTAGGTTGTGCGCATCACACGGCCGATGGCGGCAGCCATTTGCTCCCATTTGGAATGCTCCAGAGTGAGCTGTTTTTTGCCAGCCAGCGTTAGCCGGTAATATCGTGCCCGGCGGTTCGTCGACGATACCTCCCACTTGCCCGCGATCTGTCCACTTTTTTCGAGCCGGTGAAGAGCCGGATACAGCGACCCGTGATCCACCGCCAGGGCGTCCTCCGACAGGCGTTCGATGGCTTTGGCCACTTCATAGCCATTCGCCGGGCCGGAACGCAATACTCGCATCACCATCATGTCTAGTGTCCCTTGTAAGAGGTCGAGTTTTGTCTCTTTCCGTTTTGCCAATTGCTGCAACTGGCCCATTGTAACAAGAGAATGATAGTATCTCTACAGGTAGAATGTCCACTACGTGTTCGGTAATGGACAGCGGACTTACCAAAAGTGAAACTTCCGCTCCGCTCTTCCCCGGGTTGAACTGGAGTAAAGCATTGATAAGCAACCCGCGCGGAGCGGCTCGGCGTTTGGAAGTGGAACTGCAAGCACCCGTGGCATACATGGACTTCACGGACCCCATCGACTTCACGGGCTCCATCGATAGAAGACGGTTCCTCTTGAATGGAGTGAGCCGTGGCGTTCCCCTGATGGCAACGCCACGGAAGACGAAATCGTGTATCGTTTCCGGACGCCCGAGTGGGATATTCAGATGACAGTGGCGTTTTACGATCGCTATTCAAGCAGGAGCTTTTGGTTCCGCGAGCAGGGGGAAAACCGTGAATACTGTCTTTCTGCCGCGGGTGAAGAAGCCCGGAACTGCCTAAAGGTTTTTTAGGTTCACTGGCAGTTGCACGATACCGGATTCGATCGCGTTTAGGGGCGTCTCCTTAACGGCTCTTAGAGAACATGTCCGGACCATCGATCAAGACGATCGACTCAAGACCCGCGCTCCGTTTGACCGTGCAATAGCGCTTCTCGACGGCACCGCCAGCGACATTCAGGTATTCGGTTATGAGCCGGAGCCGTTGTCCGCTCGCGATCAATCTTCAGAGCACTATTCTCCATGGTGCTTCCTGCGGCAGGATTTATATTTTGACGAGCAACGTTCTCCATTTCTAGTTGTTCACTGGAGACATGCGTTGAGTGCCATCAGGTTTTGGACGTCGTTCCCGGCGGCCAGACATGGGTGTTGGAGAAATAGACGGACAAAGCTGTCGGGACGGACTGAGTTGGGTTCGCCCATCATCGGGTCCTAAAGAAACCGAGGAGAGGCCGGGGTGCCGTACCAAGTAGCCAGGCCGCTGAGTGAAGCTCGCGCCAAGGCGATCACAAAGCTTTCCGTCAGATATTGACGGACGAGACGTCAGCGCGCCGCTCCGATAGCAGTCCGGACCGCAAACTCGCGTTGCCGCGCATACACTTTTGACAGCATGAGTCCGCCAACGTTTACGCAACACAGCAGAAGCACCACGGCTACCAGCCCCTGCATGACCAGGAGCGGTTCGGAATAGACGTGTCCAAAGTACGTGGGAAGCCCGCTTTTCGCTGATTCCACACGCAGACTGGCCTGTTCAAAGAAAGGCAGGTGCTGGTACGTCACGGGAACAAATTGATGCAGTAGTTCTTTTTCGTAAAGCTTCGCTTCGGTTTGCGCCTGATGAATGCTGGCCCCCGGCTTGAGGCGGCCAATGGCGGAACACCAGGCGAAAAAGTTTGGCCCATTTGGTTTAGTGAGCACCGCAATGCTTGATGCGTGCCCAAAGCCCCTTCCCGTTCATAGAAACTCCCACGGTGTTCTGGGTAATCGGCTTGTGCGCCATCGGCACAACGTTGCTATTCGGCACGCTACCGGCTTGGCGGGCGGGCCGTTCCGATCCTGGCGTATTGTTGACGTCGCGAGCAGCGGTCGGCAGCCGGCGGCAGATAGCCGGCCGTGCGTTTGTTCCCATCCAAGTAGCGCTTTCCCTTGTTCTAGTCGCACTCGCGGCGCTGCTCTCACAGAGCATCAGCCGGCTTCGGAGCGAGCGAACCGGGTTCGAATTGGAGCATGTAACGATCCAGACGGCGCCGTTTACCCACGTCGCCCAACACGAGGACGCGACGCGCGGAGCGCTGCGGCACGAAGTGTAGAGAGGGCACGCATTGTACTGATGGCCGCTACTGGCTTGCAGGATCGGGAGATCGCCGCAACACTTAAAATCACTCCCGAGAAGGCGGCCCGATGGCGCAACCGGTTTCTGGATGGTGGCGTGGCGGCGCTGGAGAAAGATGCACAGCGTCCGGGCCGAACACCGGCTATTACGGCGAAGAAAGTTCGTGAAGTCATTCGCAGGACGACGCAAGAAAAGCCGGACAATGCGACTCACTGGAGCACGCGTACCATGGCCAAAGCGGTCGGTCTCAGCGAAAAGCGCGTACGACGGATCTGGCACAAACATGGTTTGAAGCCGCATCTGGCGCGAACTTTTAAGGTCAGTAACGATGCGCGCTTCGCGGAGAAATTGGAGGCCATTATCGGTTTGTATCTCAATCCACCCGAACACGCCGGCGTGCTCCGCGCCGACGAGAAGAGCCAGATTCAGGCGCTCGACCGCACCAACCTGGACTGCCCCTGAAAAAGGGGCGTTGCGGAACCATGACGCACGACTACAAACGCAATGGAACAGCCACTCTCTTTGCAGCGTTGAACACGCTGGACAGCACCGTGATCAGCATGTGCGATGACCGGCATTGCCATCAGGAGTGGCTGAAGTTCCTGCGCGTCATTGATCAGGTACGCCGAAAGAAAAGAGTATTCACCTGATCGCCGACAACTACTCCACGCACAAACATCCGAAAGTGCAGGAATGGCTTTCCAGACACCGCCATCACTCAGCACCGTCTCCGGCGCGAAGTCTTCCACGACGTTGAGGAGAGTACATCGACAAGCACAATGAAAAACCAAAGCTGTTCGTATGGACAGCCAAAGCATCCGACATTCTTGAGAAGGCCACTCGTGCACGTAAAGCGATCGATAATTGTTAATCTGCTTGCCGCACTAAACTAGTGAAGATGCTTTTCGGCAGCCGGGATACCGCGGCTTTTGCGGCTAGGAATAAACTCCAGCACACACTGGCACACACTTTCTCTTTCAACACGGGCGACACTAACATCCTCCCTCGTGTCTTACTCACAGCCAAGCTGGTGAGATGACAATCGAAGTGCCGCGGGACCGCAAAGGAACGTTCGAGCCGCAACTGATCGAGAAGCACCAGACGCGGTTCGAAGGATTCGACGCGAAGATCCTCTCGATGTATGCACTGGGGATGACGGTTCGCGATATCCAGGGCCATCTGCAGGACATGTACGGTGTAGAGGTCAGTGCTGCTCTGATCTCTGAAGTCACCGACAGCGTCACGGAAGAGGTAAAGGCGTGGCAAGACCGGCCCCTGGAAGCGCTCTACCCGATCGTCTATCTGGATGCATTGATGGTGAAAATGCGGCAGGACGGCAAGGTGGACAATCGGGCCGTGTATACGGCCATCGGCATCAATATGGACGGCGAGAAGTCCGTGCTGGGTCTATGGACCAACAGCAGTGAAGGAGCCAAGTTCTGGATGTCGGTTTTAACGAATCTCAAGAACCGGGGAATGAAAGACGCATTTGTCATCTGCACGGACGGACTGAAGGGCTTCCCGGACGCGATTGAAGCCGTGTTTGCGAGCGCGCTGGTGAAAACCTGTATTGTGCATCTGATCCGGGCCAGTTTGAACTTCGTGAACTGGAAAGAGCGCAAATCCATGGCGGCGGACCTGAAATCGATCTATCGGGCGCCCAGCGCGGAAACGGCCGAGGTGGCGCTGAAAGCGTTCCGGATCAAGTATCCCAAGCACCAGGTCGTGGCCGATGTATGGGAACGAAATTGGCAGCGGGTCATCCCGTTCTTTGAATTCCCGGAGGAGATCGGAAAGATTATCTACACCACCAATGCGGTGGACTCGCTAAACATGACATTGCGGAAAGTCACGAAAAATCGAGGCTCTTTTCCGAGTCAGGACGCGGCGATCAAGCTGCTCTACCTAGCCCTGCAGAACGTGGCCAAAAAGTGGCACACCGTCCAGGGGTGGCGCGAGGCGCTGCGCCAATTTGCCATTCGCTGGCCCGAACGGATCGAGCAGGCGCGGGCAGCTTAAAGTCAAAACCTGCCTATGAAGGTGAGCCGCGTTTACACAAAAGTCTTGACACTACCGAGGGGAGACCACCCAATAACTTCAGTCGACGCTTCAGTTTCCCCATGTGAAACAGCATGTGAGCTACCTTTCAGTTTCGAGTCAGTAAACTGCACCAGAAAGGGGCACGTACCGTTGCCCTGCGCTATCGAATCGATCTGGAACCGAGGCATCTTGCGCCGACCACCTCAATCTTCGACTTGCCGCGTGAGACGCAGTTCGCCGGCGCGTCAGAAGGGGCTATTAAATTGCAGACCTAACGCGCCGGCCCCGCAACTTGCCCTGACACCGAGACCTGCCTCGAAGCCCACAGATTGCACTCTCGAATCTTCTATCCTCAAAATAGAGGGGATCGTGCAATGCAAATAAGAATCGGCGGGTTTCAAACCCTCAGATCGCCAGGCTGGCTGCTGCTAGTTGCCTTTCTGCTGCAAGCACAATATAGCTACGCTCGCGTGGAAATCTTACCCTGTAAGAACAACTTCTCGCCGGAGCAGCAAATTGAGCTAGGACAAAAGGCGATGCGGCAAGTCTATGCGACAATGCCTGTGCTACCTGACTCAAGTGCAATTACGCAATACGTTCGGAACCTTGGCCAGAAGCTGGCGTCGCAAGCGACGGGCTACAAATGGCCTTACGAATTTCACGTAGCGAACGTCGCGGACATCAACGCGTTCGCGCTGCCCGGCGGCGTAATGTTTGTAAATCTCGGAACAATCCAAGCCGCCGCGAATGAAGCTCAATTGGCGGGCGTAATGGCACATGAAATCTCGCACGTGATTCTCCAGCACTCCGTCTGTAACGCCGCGAAGCAGCAGAAAGTGGGCCTCATCGCAGGCCTTGGACAAATCGCGGCGGGCGTGCTGCTGGGCGGCGCCGGCGGACAACTCGCACAGCAAGGTATCGGAATGACGGCGGGACTTGGCTCTTTGAAGATGTCGCGTGGTGCGGAAAAGGAAGCGGATCTTCTCGGGGTGGGAATTCTCTACGATGCAGACTTCGATCCCCGCGGCATGTCTCAGTTTTTCGAAACGATACAGGCCAAGTACGGCGCTGGTGGCTCGCAGTTTATGAGTGATCATCCGAACCCTGGCAATCGTTCGGAATATGTGGATAAAGAGATTGCTGCGTTTATACCGAAGCCAAACAGCATTACAACCACTCCCGCGTTCGCGAACGTTCAAAAAGAGATAACTGGCATGCGCGCCTATACTGCCCGGGAGGTATCGTCTGGCATCTGGAAAAAACAAAGTCCCAATTAAATGGTCGGAGAAGCGATTTCCGTCGAACCAGGAAAGACCGCCGCAATTGCTGCCGACCCACAGCTTGCCGTCGCTGGCGGCGAGCACCGCCTCGGATCTGGACCACGCAGGCCATCCAGAACTTGATCATAAATGTTCGATAACAGAATCCTCTTATTTAGACCCTACTCGTGTGCGCAGTTAATCATTCTAGTCGGGGGGATTTTCAAGTTCGAGCAACTAAAACGCTAGCCGCAGCGCAAACTGAATCTGACGGGAGCTTGCGCGTGGGTCCTGAACGCCGGCGGACGTGATCTTACCAAACGTGGAACTGCTTGAGGTGACATTCGGGTTATCGAAGTTCGGGTGGTTGAACAGGTTAAAGATCTCGGAACGGAACTGGAGATAACGGTATTCCTTACCAAGTGCGAAGTTCTTCAAAAGGGCGAAATCGAAGTTATGTGTGGGCGGTCCAATGATAATGTCGCGTCCCGCGGTACCGTAGCGGCCTGCGAAGTTACTGCTGAAACACGATGTATTGAACCAGCGCGAGGGATCGTGATCAAGGTCATTCGGATCGCACGTAACATCGGGGCGTGTTCCGGTTTGAGTGCCAGACAACTGAAGGCCGGTGGTCGCATCGAGCGGATTGCCGCCTTGAATAGACAGAATGCCGTTTGTCTGCCAGCCGCCGAGAACGGTGTTCATCAGGGTGGAGCTTGTGCTTCCAAACTGCCGGCCGTGGCCATACGGCAGATCGTACGTGTAACTCGCTACGAAACGGTGGCGTGTATCGAAAGTGGAGAGCCCTCGCTCCAGGCGGAAGTTGGTGACGTCAACGACGGAGCCACCCCAGGTCGAAGCGTCGTCGAGCGACTTGGAGAACGTGTACGACGTGAGGAAGCTCAGTCCATAGGAGAAGCGTTTCTCAAGACTGGCCTGAAGCGCATTGTAGTTTGACGAAGCACTGGGAGACCGCACATTGATGGCGGCGTAGCCCGGATACTTGCGCAGAGCCTGAGTGAAGGAAGCCGTAGGCCCAGGTGCGTTGGCATCATAGACGCGATCCAGATGGGTGCCTTTCGAACCAACGTAGCCAATGGTCATTGCCATCGACGAGGCGAGCTGGTGCTGGATGTTGAAGTTGTATTGCTGAACATATCCGTCGCGGAACGGATTTTCCACCCAGGAAGCGCTGGGAATCGCAGGCGCGCCGTTGCTGCCGCCATAAGGATTGGCGAGACTGATATTGGGAATGCCGTTGGTGCTCTGGTTGAAGTTGTAGCCGGTGAGAAAGGGCGCGGTGGCAACGGAGTTGAGAATTATATTTAGCAGCTTGACATCCCAAAACATGCCATAGCCGGCGCGAATAACCGTCTTCGGGCCGAAGGGCGTATAGGCGAAACCGAAACGCGGCGAAAACTCTTTCTTTGACGAGTTGTAGATGTTCGGAGTCTGTGAGGTGGCAATGCGTAAGTACGGCAGAGGCGTGCTGTTAGCAAATGTAGGATCGAATGTGGCCAGGTGGTTGTACTTATCCGTGGTGGGGGCGTTGTACTCCCAGCGGAGGCCAATGTTCAAAGTGAGATTCGGCAGCACACGAAAATCGTCCTGGGCATAAAGATTGGTTGAGGTTTGACGAAGCCCCGCGACGGTGCTGGCGTTCAGGCCGGCGAAGGAACGGCTGACACTCGCGGTATAAGGATAACCAAGCAAAAGATCGGCGATGGAATTGCCGGTATTGGCGACGGCGTTGACCACTCCCGTGGCCGTGGTGGAGACCTGCGCCGTGTAGAAGGGATTGAAGTTGATGGTGCCGCGGGCGCTGGAATCGAATAGGAAATTTTCGGCGAAGCGGCGGATTTCCACACCGAATTTCAAAGCGTGGCGTCCCATGGTCCAGGAGAGCGAATCGGCCCACTCGAACGTATTATCGTGGCGGTCTTGCGGCAGGTTGGTGGCTTCACCCAGGCGGTCATAGCCGGTCGGGTTGATGATAGGAACTCCAAAATCCGCGGGGTTCCGGGAGGTGCCCGCGATGCCGAGTTGAGTTGAGATATCGTTACCCGAATTTTGCTGGATAATGCCGCCGCGAACCCGTGTAAACGACATGCGCGCTTCGTTCACCTTGGTGGGACCTAGAAGAGTGATGTAGTCGATGATGGCTTGCTGTCCGCCGTTCAAAGTGTTGCAGCCGAAGCCTGGCACCGTATTCGATCCCGCACAGAAGGAATCAAACGTATCGAAGCGATTCTCCTTGCTGAAGCTGTAGCGGCCGAACAGGGTGTTGTTGTCGTTGAAGCGATGGTCGACGCGAACAGTGAACTGATCGAAGTCATCCACCCTGGTAGGGCTGGACGTATAGAGGGCGCTGGACGGTGAAGTGCCAGGGGTATTCGGCGCCGGGTACAAGTTAGCGACGTTTTGACCCACGGCAGAGATGCGATTTGTAGGAATAACGTTGCCCGCGAACGGACTACGCTGCAAAACTCCATTGACGGCATGGAGCGTGGCCGGATCGTAAATGACGGTCGGCAGCGCCGAGAAGTCGCCCGTCTTCATCGCGGACGTTGGTTCCGTGGCCACTTTAGTGATGCCCTGACGAATACGGTTGCCTTCATAATTGGCAAAATAAAAAGTCTTGTTCTTCTTGATCGGGCCGCCGATCGAGGCGCCATATTGATTCCGGCGATACTCAGGGATGCGTCCAGGACGATCGAAGAAGTTTTTGGCATCGAGTTGATCGTTGCGGAGGTATTCGTAAAGAACACCGTGGATCTGGTTGGTACCGGCTTTGGTGGCGACGTTGACCTGAGCGCCCGGACTGCGCCCGAATTCAGCCGAATAGGTGCTCGCCTGCACCTTGAATTCCTGAATGGCTTCGGTAGAGATAGCGACCGCATATTGGTTGATGGCGAGATCATTGTTGTCCATGCCGTCCAGCAAGAAATTGTTGGACTGCTCGCGCACTCCATTGACGGAAATAGAGCCACCTTGCGTCTGGGTTTGCGAACCTTTCACGCCTTGATTCGCACCGGGTACCAGCAGATTGAGTTGGAGAAAATTCCGGCCGTTGAGTGGAAGTTCGGTGACTTTCCGGTTGTCGACTACATTACCGACCGTGGAGGAATCAGTGGCAACCTGTGGAGTGGTTTCCTGGACAGCAACGATCTCCGTTAATTCACCCACCGGAAGCGCAATGTCAATACGGAGGCGGTCATCGACACGGAGTTCAATACCTGTACGCTCGGTCTTCTTGAAGCCGGGTTGCTCGACGCTGAGAATGTAAGAGCCGACGGGCAGTTGAGGAATGGAATACTCGCCCGCATCGTTTGTTTGTTCGGTCCGCACGAGGCCGGTGGCAGTCTGCCGGGCGACGACCGATGCGCCACGAATGATTGCCCCGGAATTGTCGGTCACGGTTCCAAGGATTGTGCCGCGAACCGTTTGACAGAGTCCTGACTGCGCGGAAAAGAGGGCTAGACAGGTGGCTGCGAGCAGATGCCGTTGAGAGATCACGATTCCTCCTAGGAGAGAGCGAAGTATGTCGTGGTTCGCCGCAGCGTTGCGGCGTGCCCTACTTGGACCTCAAAGAGGAACGACAGTAACAGTAATAAACTAGCAAGTCTAGCAGTGGATGACCGAAGCGTCAATCATGATTTGATTGATACCTGATCAAAAAAAACAGCCGTGCCCCATAAGATTCTGTACTACACTTTATTCTTACTTAGTTGCGAGCATACATGAGATTTCCAATTTTAGTTCCTCTTTTCTTACTCGCTTACTTAGGGTGGGGGGCGGACCATGTCTCTCCTGAGTTGAATAAAGCGGCTGGATTGATCACTCCGGAAGGCTTGCTGGCGCCCATCAAAGAGCTGGCGTCGGACGCCTACGCGGGCCGTCTTCCAGGCACTGCGGGCGAAGAAAAAAGCGTCGCGTACATTATTGCGCAGTGCAAAGACCTCAGACTCGAACCAGGCGCACCCGATGGCGGCTGGATCCAGCAAGTACCGCTCTGGGGTACTCGTTCGCGGGGTTCACTCGACGTAACCGTAGCCGGAAAACAGATTGCGATCACCGCCGGCCAGGACTACGTCGCTTGGTCCGTTCTGCCGGACCAGTTAGTCGACATACAGAACTCAGGACTGGTATTTGCAGGGCACGGTGTTACTGCTCCTGACTATCGATGGGACGACTACGCGGGCGTCGATGTGCATGGAAAAACGGTCATAATCTTGAGCGGCGACCCGCCCGTGGCCGACTTCCACGAGCCTTCCAAACTCGACGAAAAGATGTTCCTCGGACGCGCCCTGACTTACTATGGGCGGACCGGCACCAAGCTCGACAACGCTTATGCGCATGGCGCTGTGGCCGCCATCCTAGTCTCTGCTACTAGACGGGCGGGCGGGAATCTCTTTCAGAACTACAGCCGGGAAAACATGATCCTGCGAGACCCACAAGACCGCAAGCGAGTAAAAGCACAGGCGATGTTGGGTTTGGACCGCATGAAGGAAATTTTTGCCGCGGCGGGAAAGGACCTCGAGGCATTGCGCGCGTCCGCCGCCAGGCCCGGTTTCCATGCCGTGCCGCTCGCCGGGCAAGCTTCCTTCCGGATTAACAATCAAGTGCGAAAAATTGACTCGGCTAACGTACTCGCGAAAATCTCAGGCAGCGACACCAAGCTAAAGAATGAATACGTTGTCTACAGCGGCCATTGGGACCACCATGGCCAGGTGGGCGATCAGATCTTCCACGGCGCGAGTGACAATGCCGCGGGCACGGCCGGCGTCCTCGAACTGGCTCGCGCCTTCCGCGCCCTTCATCCATCCACGCGCCGCACTCTTTTATTCCTATGGCCGACAGCCGAGGAGAAGGGTCTCCTCGGCGCCAAATACTACGTGGAGCACCCGCTCTATCCTCTTCGTCAGACGGTTGCTAACATCAACCTTGACTACTTCAGTAACTGGGGATGGGGCCGCACTCGCGATTTCAGCATTGTCGGCCTTGGCAATTCGACTCTCGATGACGTGACCGCACAAGCGGTCGCCCGGCAAGGGCGCGAGCTTACGGGCGATACCGCCCCGGAACAGGGTTTTTACTTCCGTTCCGACCACTTTGAATTCGCTCGCCTAGGAGTTCCGTCTGTTGAAACCAGTCCGGGCATCGACTATGTCGGTAAGCCGGCCGGTTATGGCGAAAAGAAACGAGACGAGTACATTCATAACGACTACCACCAGCCTTCCGACGTACCCAAGCCAGATTGGGATCTTACTGGCGCGGTCCAAGACCTTCAGGTTCTTCTGCAAGTCGGCTATGCGGTCGCACAGGCAGACGGCCGTCCCGCCTGGAAATCCAATGCAGTATGGCGGCCGAAGAGCCCTTAGAGAATATCTACGGAGTGAACTTGGGCCGCTGTTCGGAAGTCGCCAAATCTTCCGCGGTGAGATAAATTAACCGGATGATCTTCTCCATCTTTGGGTAGTTAATTCGATCCCACGTGTCATTTTCGGTGTGATAGTCAAGTTGTTCCCCAGTATTGAACAAAACCATGGGCACGCCATGTATGGCGAAGCAGTAGTGATCGCTTCGGGAAAACCAGCCTTCCGGATCCACCGTATCCGTCTTGAAGTCGAGCTTGAGTTCCACCGGATGATTTGCGGTTTCAATGATCTGCCTCAACTCGGGATTGTAGAGCGTCCCGACTACGTTGACCTGATTGCGATTGCCGTCGGGCGGCGTCGGCCAGTTGGCTGATTGCTCATCCCGCCCGATCATGTCCATGTTGAGGTTTGCGATAGTTTTCTCAAGGGGGAGAATCGGGTGGTCGACGTAATAAAACGCGCCGAGCAGCCCGCGTTCTTCGGCGTCGTAACACAGGAACAGAACGCTGCGCTTCGGACGTACGCCGCCTCGAACAAATGCATTCGCAATTTCGATAACGCCGATTGTGCCGGATGCATTGTCGTCGGCTCCACGATAAATTCTGCCGGCGACAGTACCCACATGATCATAGTGCCCGCTGACCACGATGATGTCGTCCTTCAACTTCGGGTCGGAGCCCTCGATCAGGCCGGCCACATTGCGCGTTTTCGCCAAACGCGATTCGGTGAACGCCTTCGTCATTGTCACTCTGACTCCGGGAATTTCGAATGATGCAGGCTGGCCCGTCGAGTCGATCGCGTGCTGAGCGGATGTGACTGTCTTGCCGGCCGGGGCTAGAAACTCGTTCGCAACTTCCCGCGTGACGGTAAAGACGGGAATATCCCAGAACGAACCTGCTAAAGCGTAGTCCGGCGTTGGGCGCCAGCCGTTAGTCGGAGCGCTGGCAAGCCGCATTTTTCTGTGCGGCGATGCCTCATTGACCAGAATAAGACCGGCAGCACCGGCCTTTCTCACCTGTTCGATCTTGAACCAAGTGTAAGCGTGGACAGTGTCGAATTTACCCTTAAACCGGGAGGTGGAATCATCCGCTTGTGGTTCGCGGACCAACGCCATGACAATCTTGCCGCGCACGTCGACTCCAGCAAAATCGTTGTAGCCGTATTCAGGAGCATGCACGCCATAGCCGGCAAAGACTACTGGGGCCGTGGCGGCAGTTGGATTGACGCTTTGGCGAGTCCAGGTGAAGTCATGACCCATTTGGTACTTCTTGCTGCTTGTACCTATCTGCGCCTCCAGCGAAGTTTTCTCGTGGTCAAGCCGGGCGATGGCCATATCGAAGTTCTGAAAATACGTTCCTTGATCACCGGCGGGTTTGAGCCCCATCCGCATGAACTCCGAGGCGATGTAATCAGCCGTCATTGCCGCCTGCGAACTCGCGGCATCCCGGCCCGCCATCTCATCCGAGGCTAAGAAAAACATGCGGGCCTTGATATCGGCCTGCGTGATGTAGTCAGCTGGGCGTTCCGCGGCTACGCCCAAGGAGACCAGCAGAACAGGCAATAAGATCTGTTTCATTGATCTTCGTGTTGCTGTGGCGCAGTTCACGTCACCAAACACGTTGAATGCCTGCTATTATCGCGCCTATATGCGTTTGCGGCAGGCTGCAGCTTCCCGCCAAGGTCAGACAATCGATGCCTGAAGTGAATAGTTTTTGCATTTCGACATTCCTTGCACGATTCACTTCGAGGTGATTTAAGTTATTATGCTCGCGACCGTTCCACGTGTCAAGGATTGGCGTGAAGTGGATCGGAGTAATTCCAGTGGCCCGCACATTCCGGCACTCGACTTGGGGCCAGCGCGAAGTGATCGCGGCAACCTTCAACGCGCGGAGCCGAACCAAGATTCGGGCTCTCCGCGCGGCCCAGTCCAGCTAGAGACGTGAAGTCCCGCGCTGTTTTATGATTGCCGCCAACGCGCGCATACGCTCCGCGTCCGCCGGTGTTTTCGCCGCAGCCGCGTCCTTGTCGAGGCTCACGGCCATAGCCTTGAGTTGCGCCACTCCTTTACGGTCGGCGCGCGATGCTTCGACTTTAGCGATTGCGGCGTTCAGCGCCGCAATCCGTTGGGGCGCAAGAGCGCTGCTGCGGGTCAACTGGTCGATATAGGCGCGCGCTACCACGAAGTTTGCCGGCCAGGTAATTTTCGATTGGTTCTGTACATTGAGTTCGTCAAAGTGCACCTGATTGGCGGCGTCGATCTCGTTTTGCGTAAGGAACTTGTTCGGCACCAACTTGAACACATCGACGCCGCGTGCAATCTCCGAACCGTAAATGTAACCGTTGTACCAATAGGTCGACCACTGCCCGCCCAACACACGTTTGGCGCCATCCACCGGTCCACGATCGAAATAGGCGATCTCGACAGGATGCGCCGTATCGGTAAAATCCACAATCGAGATGCCGCCCTGATACCACGCCTGAACCTCAATGTCGCGTCCAGGTATCGGGACCAGCGATCCATTGTGGGCCACGCAGTTCTCGTTTCCCGTCTGTGGAGCCGGCATCTTGTAATACGAGGCGAGCTTCAGCTTACCTTTCGAGAGGGTGAAGATGGCGTCGGCGCCCCAGTTCATCGGATCGGTCGCGCGGCAACGGGGTTGTGAACCGCCGCCCCATTCGTCCGTGAACAGCACTTTGGTGCCATCGTTGCTGAAGTTGGCGGAATGCCAGAAGGCGTAGTTCGGATCGCTTACAGCATCAATACGGACAGGCTTCACTGGGTTGGAAATATCGAGCAGGATTCCATTGCCGGAACACGCCCCCGCAGCCAGCCCGATCGCAGAATAGAGCGTGATGTCGTGGCACCGGTTTGTGTCCGATGTGGTCTGTGTGCCGTCCCCGTGGCTGCCGCCTTTCCAAAGGCCATTGATGGCTCCGGTTTGCGCATCGCTGAAGATGCGGGGGCTGGATACGATCTTTGCCTGCTCTGGGTGCGCCAGCGGCACTTTGATGATATCGATCCTGAATAACGCGGTGTTGGGATCGACCGAAGGATCCCCTCCCGAGCACCCCGCCAGTTCTTCCTCCTGGCGAACGTTTCCGGTCCCGGAAATATAGATATATACGTTGTCCTTGTCTTTGGGATCAATCAGGAGCGAATGCGTGTGCGACCCGCGGCAGCTCTGCACGGCGGCGACTTGCTTGGGATTCGAGAGATCGCTGATATCGAAGATGCGCACGCCGCGAAACCGGTCAGGGCTGGGTGGCGGAGGCGGACGCCGCACGCGTGCGGGCGCGGCCCCGGGGGCAGCGGGAGCCGGAGGCGGCGGAGGTGGGGGCGGAACATATCCGGCCGGCAGAGGTATTCCCTGCGTGCCGCAATCGATCCGTCCATTTACTGCCTCCGCCGACATGAACAGCAGATGGCCATACACCGAGACGTCTCCCTGGCCGCCAGGGCAGACCAAGGAAGCCCGCAGCTTAATCTGCTTTGGATTGTCGACGTCGTAAAAGTTGATGCCGTTGTAGTTTCCTACAAAAAGGTGGTTTCCGCTAAAGGCCAGATCGGAGTTAGTGGAGCCGTATTGAACAGCGGGAGTTCGCGCGGGCTGTGAATCACCCGGCGCCGGCGCCGGTTCCGGTGGAGCCGTGGACGCTGTGGTTGCCGTAACATCATTGCCGGGCGCGAAGCCAGGTGGCTTTGGCAGTGAGGCAAGCTTTTCCAGGCCGGACGCCGCTTCGCCGGCGTCGTACAATCCCTCCTTGAGTCCTATGCGCGGATCGTCGGATGACGCACGCGGATTGGAGAATACCGACGGGGATGGCGCCGGCGTAGTGGTTTGCGCGGCGGAGAGCGCGGAAAAAAAGAGAGAGAGTGCAAGTGAGACGCGCACAGCACCACGCGAAAACCGTGAAGTTCGTTCTACGATCATTATTTGTCCTTTAGCATGTTCTGCATGATGTTAATTTCAGCGCGCTGTGTGTTATCCACATCGGTGGCGAAGTCGAACAGCACGGCATCCTGGCCGGCTCCTGGCGTGTCGAAGAGATCCTGCACCATCACCAGGGCGCCAGTGTGGTGCTGAATCATGCCAGTCAGAAACAAGTGGTCAAATGCCCGGCCAGTCGCCTTGGCTAGCGCCTGCATCTGCTGCGGGGTCAGCATGCCGGGCATCATCGGCATGGAACTCATATCCATGTCTTTCATGCCAGCCATATGATCCATAGGTCCATGCTCAGCGCCCACCGGCCTGCCGCGATCCTCAAGCCACTGCTTCATGTATTTCATCTCGTCGGTCTGCGAGATACTGATGCGCTGGCCCAATGCCTGGACGTCTTTGTTGTGGCTCCGTGTGCGTAGCAACTCAGTCATCTCGACTGCCTGCGAATGGTGCATGATCATGCCCTGCATGAAGCTGATGTCAGCCTCCGCGGGTTTCCTCGCAGGTGTGCCTGCAGGCGCCTTCGACAGAGTCTTGCTGCTCTGCCCGGGCGCACCCGGTTGCACAATGGGCGCGGTGCCGGACGCTGGTTTTGTCTGCTGGCCCGGTGCTGTTGCCGCACTCAGGTAAAGCAAGGCTGCAGAAGTGAGCCGAACGCGAAGTGCCATGAGCAAATATACAACTTGCTGTTTTGCCGGGTCAATCGGAAGATACACATCTGGGCAGATTTTGCCATCAGTGGTCTCTTACCCGGTGTGCCCGCGCCAGCCTCGCTGTTTACCGGCGCTTTCGTTCCATCGCCGCCGCGTCGACGAAATATTTGGCGCAGGAAACTAAGCTGCTGCTCCAGATTCCCTTTTGAAGATCGGCGTCACGCCTTGGGCACTCGCCAACAAGGCCTGCCGCTCACCTGCGCTGAGCGGGCTGAACTTCGACGCTATTTGCAGAGCCATCTGCAAAAACTTCTCATATCCAGGCGGAATGGCTGATGTCACATCCTCTGAGAGGGTAAAGCGCAAAGCCTTTTCGGCCTGTGCTGGATCTTCAATCGGTCTATACCAGCAGTTCGGATAGATTTTTTCTTCGCCCGGTTTCCAGGTTGTTTTGGCCATGGCTTTCAGAGCCATGCGCGCCAACCCGCGCTTCTTTGCTTCCGCCAGAATTTGCGGCCCGAAATCGCCTTCCGCATAGTTGATGTAGTTCACCGGAAACAAGACAGAATCGAGAGGCATGCTCTCCATCAGAAGCTTGGCTGCATCCACGCCGTGTGCGGAAAATCCGATGTAGCGCACCAGACCGTCTTTCTTCGCTTTCACAAAAGTTTCCGCGGCGCCTCCGGGAGCCAAAATCTGCTTGGCTTGCTCAACCGTACCGACCGCATGAAACTGATACAAGTCGAAGTGATCCGTCTTCAAACGTTGGAGAGATGTTTCGAGCTGCGTGCGCGCGCCATCGCGATCGCGTTTTTCAGCTTTACAGGCCAAGAACACGCCCTTGCGGTGCGGTTCCAGTGCGATACCGAGTTTCTCCTCCGCCTCACCGTTCCCATAGGAAGGAGCAACATCAAAGTAATTCACACCTCGCTCAACCGCTTCCGCAACGACCTGATTCGCGTGCGCCTGTTCCTGACCCATCACGATGATTCCGCCGAACCCTATGGTCGAAAGCTTCACACCGTCTTTGTAAAGACGCTTTGGTATTTCCGTTCGTGCATGTAACAAAATTGGACTCGCTAAACCTACTGCTGATGTGGCCCTCAGGAATTCACGACGCTTCATGAAAGGTCTCCTCATTCAGCCTATCGCAGAAGCCAGCGCCACACAGTAACCGTGCTTGTGGAACGCGACTCTCAGGAAATAAGCCTCGGAACCCGGCGGCTCTGACCCCTATGGTGAAGTTCACGCTCCACCGGTTTGATGCTTTTGATGCTAACATTAAGGCATCATGAGCATCAGAACCACGGTCACCCTTGATGAGGATGTTCTTGAGCGGGTGAAACACGAAAGCCGGTTGCGAGGGGCATCCTTTCGGGGCACCCTGAACGATCTCCTGCGCACCGCACTCCTGCAGCAAGAGAAAAAACCTCGCCGTCGCTTGCTCAGAATCACTCCCATTCACATGGGATACCGCGGCGGCCTCAACTACGATGACGTCGAGTCACTCCTCGAATACGGCGAAGGAGAGCGGCATCTTTGACCGTTATTGACGCCAATCTTCTCCTATACGCCTACAATGCCGACGCGCCACAGCAGGGCACAGCGGCACGGTGGCTAACGAGTTTGGTTGAGAGCGGAGAAACGATCGCACTACCCTGGGTCACTATTTGGGCATTCATCCGGATATCTACGAATCCGAGAATCTGGAACAACCCGCTGCCCACACAACGAGCGCTTGCCATTGTGGGCGAATGGCTAGGACTGCCGGATGTGATCGTAATGCAGCCAGGCCCTCGCCACTTGGAACTTCTGAAACGGCTCGTGATGGAGCACAACGCTGCCGGCCCGCTGGTGACAGATGCGGTTCTTGCTGCTCTTGCCGTGGAGAACGGAGCTTTGCTCGCATCCACAGACCAGGACTTCGGCCGATTCAGCGAGCTCCGTTGGATCAACCCTCTAAGTAAGTAACTACCCCACTACTGTTTAACCGCTTCACAACCATCGCAGACTATCTTCCCATCGCGCGCACAATGATATATCATTGTGCGATGAACTCCGGGCGCGGATTCTTACCGCCCGGACCGAAGACAAGACCATGAAGATAAGTCATGACAAATGTGTGGCTTGCGGCAACTGCACCTATGTTTGCCCGATGGGCGCTATCTATATAGATCCGCAAACGAAACGCGCCACAATCGACCGTGATGAATGCGTCGAATGCTACGCCTGCTACAACGGCTTAAGCCAGGAACACCTCAACCCCACTTTCGTGCGGACGGTGCGCAAAGTCTTCGCGGCGATGCGTGTTCGTTTTGACCCTGAGCCGGACGTCTGTCCCACCGCCGCCTTTGAGCCGGACGAACTCACCTGGCCACGTGTCGTCCGCCGGGCCTTTTCAGATCCGCGCGTACCTCACGAATCCACCGGCGTCGAGGGCCGCGGCACCGAAGAAGTGAAAACGAACGACGTGACGGGCCGCGTCAAAGTGGGCGAAGTGGGCTTCACCATTGAATTCGGCCGGCCCGGAGTCGGCGTACGTTTTCGCGAAATCCAGGAGATGTGCTGGGCCTTGGCCAAAGCGAACGTAAGCTTTGAAAAGAAGAATCCCGTTACCTCTCTTATGACGGATGTCGGCACCGGCACGCTGCGCCCGGATATCTTGGCAGAAAAAGTAATGTCGGCGATTGTCGAAATCAAAGTGCCCGTCGAGCGCGCGGAAGAAGTCATTCGTCTGGTTTGGGAGGTCGAGAAAAAACTCGATACCGTCGTAGCGCTGGGAGTGGCCACGCGCTGCGGAGAGTTCGGCGAAGAGACGGTTGTCGCGCCGGTTCTCGAACGCCTGGGCTACAAATTAGAGCGCGCGAAGACCAATATCGGCTTGGGCCGCGTGAACCAGTCAGCCGCTGAGCCTTCTCAACAAACGGTGAATGTATGACGAATACGCTGCATCGGTCCGGTGACGCGGAAAGCTTCCGTGATGACTATATTGTGTTCGCCATTCCCAGCAAGAAAAAGAACGACACCGATGCTCTGCCCAAGCTGCGCCGCTTCCTGCAAATCGCGCTGGAATACAAGCCCGTAAATCTGGGAGATGCCCGCCACGGCGGCGCGCTGCGCTCGTCTCGAAATGTGAATCCTCTGGCGCATTGGAAGCGTGACATCTCGCCTGATTTCCAGGCAGTGATTGGCGGTCTTGATGTTCCCACTACCTGCGCCGCCGTGTTCGATAATGTTTCCGCAGCTGAACAATTCGTGAAGCGCATCAAGGAAGAAGATCTAGGGCTCAGCGTGAACGTTTCTACTTCCATCCAGGGCGCGGAACAGTGCTGCCAGTTCGCCTGCATCGAACGCCACAGCGTGGGCTACTCGTTAGGCTTTGAAGGAAAGACCGAAAAACTGCCCAATTCCCAGGTCGCGGCATTGTCAACCATGTGTGGGCATGGGATGATCAGCCACTCCCTCGCCAAGAAGATGATCGACTTTGTAAAGGAAGACCGGCGCACCCCGGAGCAGGCCGCGACTTATCTTTCGCGCTTCTGTTCCTGCGGAATTTTCAACCCTTCTCGCGCTAAACGGATTCTCGAAGATGCCCGCACTAAAACAAAATAGAATTACCAACTGTCTGTATTTGCTGTTCGCCGTCTCGCTCTCCACGCAAGTCCTTTCAGCCGAAACAAAGGTACTGAAGAACTTTACTTTGATTGATGGCGCCGGGCAGGCTCCCTTGGCGCGCGCCGCCATGATTATTGATAATGGCCGCATACGCTGGGTCGGGCCGGTCGCGCAATTGAAAGCGCCGGCTTCCGCCGAAACCATCGATTTGACCGGCAAATATGTGATGCCGGGTCTCATCAACTTGCACGGTCATGTCGGGAATACGGTCGATCTGCAACAGAGCGCGAAGTTCTTCACGCGCGACAATATCCAGAAGAATTTGCGGACCTATGCCTCCTACGGCGTGACCACGGTCTTGAGCATGGGCACCGATCAGGATCTTATGTTCAAGATTCGCGCGGAGCAGCGTGCCACCGGCCGCCCGTCTGAAGCGCGCGTTTATACGGCGGGGCAGGGATTCATTTTCAAAGGCGGCTATGGCGGCCTGGCCGGTGTGAACACCGGTGTCAGCAGCGTTGCTGAAGTGGAGCCGGCCGTGGCAGCGCAAGCCGCCAAACACGTCGACATCATCAAGCTCTGGCTGGACGATCATCTGGGCACGCAGAAGAAGATGCCCTACCCCATCGCCAAAGCCATTATCGAAAGCGCTCACCGCCACAATTTACGGGTCGCGGCGCATATCTTTTATCTGCAGGATGCCAAAGAATTGGTGAGCTACGGCGTCGATGGTCTGGCGCATAGCGTTCGCGATAAGCCCATCGATCAGGCGCTGATAGACGGAATGAAGCAGCATGGCGCCTGGCAAATGGCGGCCACCTTAACGCGGGAAGCTTCCATGTTCGTCTATGGGGAAACACCTTCGTTTGCGAACGATCCATTTTTCACGCGCGCTCTTTCGGCGCAGGTGCTCCAAACGCTCAAGTCTCCCAAGTATCAGCAGACCGTTCGAGCCGATCCGGACTTCAGGCAATACCGCGGCTTGTTCGAAACCGCCCGCAGGAATCTCAAGACGCTTGCCAGCGCCGGCGTGAGTTATGGCATGGGCACCGATACCGGGCCGCCTGGACGCTTCCCCGGCTATTTCGAGCAATGGGAATTGGAACTCATGGTGCAATCCGGGCTGACTCCCATGCAAGCCATCACCGCCGCCACGCGCAGCGGAGCCGAATTCCTTCACGCCAACGATCTGGGAACTTTGCAGGCATCGAAGTGGGCCGATCTCGTCGTGCTCCGCCGCAATCCGCTGGACGATATCAAGAACACGCGCAGCATTGAGGCCGTCTACATTGCCGGCAACCGGATCACTGAAAGTCAGGCCGGCTCAGGCACTAAATAACCGCCGCGTGGCATTAATCTTAAAGAAAAACGCGGCTCCTACCACCGACAACCCCGACATCACCAGAAACGGCGCATTCCAGCCATACAACGTCACCAGGTAAGCCGACAAGGCGGACGCGGTTGCTCCTCCCAGATTGCCGCATGTGTTCATGACGGCGGAAACCGACCCCGCATAGTCGCCTCCGATGTCCAATGGAATGGCCCACGAAACACCCACCGTCAACTCCAGTCCGAACATCGCCAGGCACGAATACCAAACGCTCGTGAGCGGATCCGCCGTCAGGCATGCGATGGTGATACTCACTGCGGCGACCAAAAAGCCAATCGCTCCCATTCCCCAACGCGCCGTTCTCAGGTCGCCTGAGCGTTTCGCCCACAGATCCGAAAGCCAGCCTCCCAAAACGTCCCCGGCAGTTCCCGCCAGCAAAGGCAGGCTCGCGTAAAGTCCCATCTGCCGCAAGCTGAACCCTCTGTGATCGTTCAGGTATTTCGGAAACCAAACGAGGTATACGCTCACGTTATAGGCGTAGCAGAAATACATCGCCGAAAGAATCCACATCTGCCGGCTGATCAGAATCTTTTTCCAGGGCACCGACCGGGCGCTCGCCTGCCCTGCCGTTCTGTTTCCAAGTGTTCCGTCTCCAAGTTTGGAGCGGATCAGTTCGCGTTCCCCTGCATTCACGGAAGCATGCTCAAATGGGCTGTCGCGGTAATACCAAAACCAGACTGCCGCCCAGACCAGACCCAGGCACCCGAAGCAAAGAAATGCGCTGCGCCATCCCCAATGTGCAATGAGGAGCGCGACCAGAGCCGGCGTAATGGCGCCTCCCAGGCGCGACCCCGCGTGCGTGGCTCCCTGTGCAAAGCCCCGCTCAGCCGGCAGCATCCATCGCGAGAGCGAGCGTGTAGCAATCGGAAAGGCGCCCGCCTCACCCATGCCGAAGAGAAACCGGATGAGCGCCATGGAGCCGGCGCCCCAGGCCAAAGTGGTTGCCGATGTAAAGAGCGACCACCAGGCCACAATGAGCGTCAGCGCGCGGCGTGGCCCGAAGCGATCACCCAGCCAGCCGCCAGGAATTTGAAAGAGCGCGTATCCCCACTGGAACGAGCTCAGAATCCACCCCATCGTAATGATGGAAAAGCCGAATTCTTTTTGGATGGAGGGTACTGCGGAAGAGACCACCACGCGATCCATGTAGGTGATCATGTAAGCCACGATGGTGAGCCCCAATACGACATGCCTGACGTGCGTGGGGGCGGCTGATTTTCCCGCGCCGGTAGCAACAGTGCCGGCAACACTGGCTCCGGCATTTTCTCCAACGGCCATGCAGACGCTGCTCCCGTTATAGAAGGTAAATCGGTGATATTTGATTTATCAGCTCAATTCCCGACGGCAGCATATCACAGAGTCCGGAGTTGCCGGTTCACAACTACCCTGCGCTATCGGAAAACGTGGACAACCAGCGGAACGCAAATCCAGACAAAGTTTTGCGAATCACTGAGGAGAATTCCGGCTCTTCCAGATTGCGCAGCGCATTGACCAAGTCATAGTGCTCTCTGCCCATCGATGCCGTCATGGGAGCACCGCTGGCCAGCACCACGAAAGCAAACAACGGAGCCATCAACCGGTCCAGCGTGTCGGCAAGGTACGCATTGCCGGAAAGCGCCCAGAAGCGGCGATGCAGAGTATAGTCGCGTTCCAGAAAGACACGCCGGTCCCCTTTTTCTCCCGCCTCCACCACAGCATCTACCAGACGTTTTAGGCCGTCTAAATCCGCATCGGTAACCCGCGACCGCGCCCATTGCAGCGCCAGCGTCTCCAGTTCTACCCGCAAGCTATAGAGTTGCCGAACCTCATCGATTGCAAACTGCGTCACGAATGTTCCGGTGTTGGTGACGCGCCGCACGAATCCCTGCCCCTGGAGGGAGATCAGCGCTTCGCGGACCACCGGAGTTCCTACCTTCATCTGCCGCGCCAGTTCGCGCTCCACAATGGCGTCTCCGGGCTTCAATTGTCCCGCGAAAAACGCGTCTTTAAGCGCATTAATAACGCGGTCTTTTAGAGAAACTGGCTCAAGCTCAGGAAAGGTTAATGACATAGCGCCACCGGCGCGCCGACTAATCGTAGCATCCGCGATATAGCGGACGATCATTTTTTACATGCTCGCCGGCGCCATGATAATATACGTCCCGGCTAGACGATGATAGATCATTGTTCGCTCTGGCCCAAGGAGTAACCATGAAAACCGCGTCAGTTTTAATCCTCGGCTTCCTCGGCCTTCTGCCAGTCTGCGCACAGCAAAAGGGAATGATTGTCTGGGCCCCGAAGCCCGACACCCTCCCCGCTTACGTCGCGCCCCACCGTCCAGTCACTCGCCTTCCGGAGATCCTCGCCAAACATAAGGGCGAAACCGACTGGCGGGAGGTCGTCGTGGATGACGATCACCTGAACGGCGTCTACATTTCCATGGCGCCCGGCGGAAAAACACCCCGGCGCCTGCATGCCGACACGCGCGAATGGTGGGTGGTGACGGACGGGCAGATCCGTTTCAGCATCGAGGGACAAGAGTCCTTCGTCGCTTCAAAGGGATGGCTGGTGCAAGTGCCGTATCGCAATTCCTACAGCATGGAAACCGTGGGCGATAAGCCTTCGCTGCGCTTCGAAGTCAACGTCGCGCATGCGAAATATCTCTACCCATCCGAAGACACCCCGCCGAAAATGCCCGGCTTCCACTGGCTGTCTGTGAATCTGCCGCAGGCGAAAGGCGTATATGACCATGGGAACAAGCCGTACCTCGTCTTTGACGACATCGCCGCGGGCCTCGAAAAGCAGGAGAAGAAATCGGGTGGTCCACGCTTCGTCCATGACGACCGCGCTGTGTCTAACGTGATCTACGGTTACACCAAAGACCTGCCTCCGTTAAATCCCGCCGACAAGGGACACTACCATGCGGAGTGCGCGGAGTTCTGGGTGATTCTGCTCGGTCAAGTGCAGTACAAAATTGAGGGCCAGCCGGAGATTATCGCGAATGCCGGTGATATCGTATATGCACCCAAGATGACTTGGCATCGGCCGCGCTTCTATGGCGATGGACCAGCTTGCCGTCTGGCTATGAATGGCTACCCAGATATCGGACATAACTTTGAGGCCAAGGTCGAAACCACCCAAAGGTGAAAAACACACGGAGAAAAATCGAATGACTCACAGAGTGCTGCTACTCTTCGGCCTCACCATCGGCCCGCTGCTGGCCGCCGGTGATCCCGCTGGATTCGTTTATTGGTCGAAGGGCACACCGCCAGAAGCGGGACCGAAGGGCGCAAAATTTGAGAATCACTCTTTGGGCATTTCGCACCGCGACAAAGATGGATTGGCCGAGTTGCATGAGAATCAAACCGACATCATGGTGATCCAAAGCGGCGAAGCCACGCTGGTGGTCGGTGGCGAATTGGTCGACGGAAAAACTGTGCGCCCGGGAGAGCTGGCGGGCGCCTCGATCAAAGACGGCGTGAAGCGCTCCTTGTCCTCCGGAGACATCGTGCATATTCCCGCTGGAACGCCTCACCAGATGTTCCTTGAGGCGGGAAAGCAAATCAGTTATTTCGTTGTCAAAGTAAATAAACCCTAGCTAGCTGGTTGCCCTGGCTGGTTCGTTCGGAAAGAAACCCAAGAAAAATGATTCAACTAATCAAAACGGCAGTCTCGGGATCGGCGGCGGTCCTAAGTTTCAGTCTTTGGAGTCTCAGTTTGTGGGCGCCGGCCGCGCAGGCGCAGCTACTTACATTCAGTAAGCAGGATCTGATTGATTACACGGTCTCAAATCCGTTTGATCGCTTTCCTGATGGCCGTCCGAAAGTGCCGGACAAGCTGCTCGAAAGAGCACGCGGTGTATCTTCCGAAGAGATCTGGGCCGTTCTGCCCGAAGCAGGTTATCCGAGCCAGTTTGCGGATGGCTTCCACGTCGCGCACGGGGACAAGAAATTGGTGGGGCGCGTCTTTACCCTTCAGTTCATGCCCGCGCGTCCGGACGTCAATGATGTTCTCAACACGAAAGCGAAGCAGCGTGGCATCACCCGGCTGCATAACCAGACAGTAATCGACATGCTGCAGCCAGGCGATGTGCTGGTGGTGGATCTCTTTAACAAAAAGGTCCACGGAACAATCGTCGGGGACAATCTGTTCTACTACATCAGCAAGACGACTCATAACGCGGGCCTCATCGTAGACGGCGCTATTAGAGACTTGGATGCAATTACCGAGATCCCTATGCCGGCGTATTATCGATCCACTGATCCATCCGGTATTGGAGAAGTTATGGTGAGCGGTATCAACATCCCGATTCACATTGGGCCGGTGACCGTCATGCCGGGCGATCTCGCGGTCGGCGATCGCGAGGGCATCTATTTCATCCCTCCTCAATTGGTCTCAAAGGTCGTGGATCATGCCGACGAAGTGCACATCCACGACGAGTGGACTAAAAAGAAGTTCGACACCGGAAAGTACAAATCCAGCGAAATCTACGGCAGTCCGAAAGATCCTGCGTTGAAGAAAGAGTACGCGGAGTATCTGAAGAAGCGGCTCGAAGAACTTCATCAGCAGGATAAGTAATTCCGCGCCTAAGTGCGCCTCTGCGCCAGCGATTCAGTGCCGCACGTACTAGCTTATGAATGCGGGATACTGTGATCACTTAGAAATGTGCATGCAAGAGCGCCAATCCGTGGGCGCTCTTCTTACTTTTAACGCGCCTTTTTCTTCCGCACTATTTACACCGCTTCGCGAACGATGATATATTCATCCCACGCAATGATAGATCACCATGTCAGTGATGCGCTCAAGTCTTAGCGCGGCTGAACGGTCCGACTTGCAGATTCGAGGGGTGTAATGAAACGCTTCAGGCCAATACTCATTGTTATTTTTATCTTGCTTTCCGCCTTAGCAATCCAGGCGCAGCAATTTGGGGAAATCAACGGCACTGTAACAGACTCCACCAGCGCAACGGTCGCGGGCGCGGCAATTACCGTCACCAGCCAGGCCACACAGCAGGTCCGTAGAGCTGTCAGCAACGATAGCGGCACTTATTCGCTGCCCTATCTATTGCCGGGCATGTATCATGTCCGCTGTGAAAAATCCGGCTTCAAAGTAACCACAAACACTGCTGTAGAGGTCCAAGTGGGCGGTGTGGCGCGCGTCGACTTCACCATGGAGGTCGGCGAACTCTCGCAGCACATCGAAGTGACCGGCGGGGCGCCGCAGCTCAACACCGACTCGGTGGCGCTGGGAAGCGTCATCGAGACCAAGCAGATTGTGGACCTCCCGCTCAATGGCCGCGACTATCTCTCTCTTGTCGCCCTAAGCCCGAATGTTGTAGCCGAGGCTCCATCGACAGGCGGCAGCGGACTACAAGGCGGAGTGCGTTCCGCGACGGCCCTGTCCATCGCCGGACAGCGGCTGGAGTTCAATCACTACACCCTAGATGGCGTCGAGAACACCGATCCCAACTTCAACTCCTACATCATTCACCCATCGGTGGACGCCATTCAGGAATTCAAGGTGCAGACCGGCGTGTACTCGGCTGAGTTCGGCAAAGGCGCATCGCCAGTCAACGCCACTACCTTGTCCGGCACCAATAGGTACCATCTCACGGCCTTCGA
>DATHIZ010000304.1:0-2955 GCA_035316385.1 Bryobacteraceae bacterium
TGCATGCCCGCGCTCGGCGGCAGATTAAACTGGCCTTTCGGCGGATGCTTCTGGAACATCACCTCCGGCCCGAACGTGTTGTCGAGTTCATTCGGCCCGAAAGTACCCGCGTGAATCGGGCCGCTGATGAACTCCCAGAACGGGTCGAAGTCCGTGAACTGTGCCTTCGCCGGAGTGTACAAGTGCGCGGCTGTGTAGTGCGTGTCCGCCGTGATCCAAACCGTGTTCCGCACCTTGCGCCGCTTAATCTCGCGCAGCAGCCACGCAATCTCCAACTCCCGCCCCAACGCCGGACCGTTCCCGTTTGCCGAGTTCTCAAACAGCGGACGGCCCTGTTCGTCTTTGCCATCGGGCACCTGAACACCCAGTGGCATGTCCGCCGCAATCACCTTCCACACCGCGCGTGATTCCGCGAGCCCCTGCGCGAGCCACTCCAACTGCGGCTTTCCAAGATACCGGGTCTCCGCGCTCTCGCTCGGCTGACGGTTGTGCGTATTCGGGCCGCGATAGCTGCGCATGTCGATCACGAACACATCCAGCAGCGGACCATAGGGAATCCTGCGGTACACACGTTCCGCCTCGTCGCCCGAAACACGTAACGGCGCGTACTCGAGAAACGCCCGTGTCGCGCGACCTGCCAGCACTCCGACGTGCTTCTCGTTGTATTGCGGAAACAAATTCAGATTCTTGCTCGGCGACCAGTTGTTTAACACCTCGTGATCGTCCCACTGCCACACCTGCGGGACCTCTGCCTGAAATCGCCGCACGTTCTCATCCAGCAGGTTGTAACGATAGTTTCCGCGGAAGTCAGTCAGCGACTGCGCAACCTTGCTCTTCTCTTCCGTGGTGACGTTCTTCCATAACGTGCCGTCCGGCAGCTTTACTTCCGATTGTACCGGTCCATCCGCATACACCGTGTCACCTGAGTGCACGAAGAAGTCCGGATTGCGGCGGCGCATCGCTTCGTAGCCCTTCATTCCGCCCCAGTCTTTGTTGATGCCCCAGCCCTGTCCAACGGTATCGCCGGACCACACGAACTTCACGTTGCGACGCGTTAGCGGCGGTGTGCGGAACCGGGCCATCACCGGCTCGCTCGTCGTCTTCAGATCCTCGAGACTCTCGAACAGCACACGGCAGAAAACCTGCTGATCGGCCGGAAGTTCGCTGAGATCGACGCGCGCTGTGAAGTCCGACGCATCGATGGTGTGGGGACCGCGCACGCGCTTCACGTTTGCGAACGACTCCGTGGTCGAATACTCCACAATCATCCGCGCTGGACGGTCCGACCGCGACCACACGATTGCGCGTCCCGGCACAACATCACCGATGGCGACGCCCTGAGCAGCCTGTGGGCGCAAAGTTTCAGAGCGAACAAACGCAGGAGCGGCAAGCGTGTACAGCAAATCGCGACGGCGCATAACTCCTAATTGTGACAGCGTTGTGCTACACGGTCATGACCGGGAGGCATTTTTTATCGATTGGGCGCTGCGCGGCTCGCTCGGCAACTGATCGCAACGTACCTTCGCAATCGTCCGTCTTCAAGCCCTGGACAGACTGAACGTAAAGGTCTTGAGCCACCAATGTCAACTTCCCTCGCCGTGTGATGGCAGCAAGCCCAATGCCGTTTTCCGGAATGGGCATCGAGCCTGCCAGCCCGCGCCAGGATTAGTGCGCCGGGTCGACCGTGGGGAGAAAAGGGCCGCCCGTTTCCTATTTGCCTACAGCCTGGCCACAGCTCAACGCGCGCTGATGGGGCGGGGCAATTCGAAGACGAAGAGCCGGCTATCGCCGTCTTCGGGGAGAAGCCAGAGGCGATTCTCGAACAGTGTCATGCCTTCGCGCGTTAACGGTTGGGAGCGGTCGGTGTTTCCTAGCGGAAGACGATGGACGAGGCTCATCGAGGAAACATCCAGCCAATCGATGGCGGCGCGGCCACCGGAAAGAAGGCCAGAGGCCACCAGCTTTTCCGAGTGGAACTTCAAATCCTGATACCCATTCCCCGTCGTACTCGGCACCTTGCGCAACAGTTTTCCCTGATGATCCCATACATAGAAATCGCGGCTATCCCAATTGCCGCCTATAAGAAAGTCCGGCGTGACGGCGATGCAGCCGATGTGATCGGGAACCGGGAACTGAAATTCGATCGCCAGTGTGCGCTTGCTGCGCCGCTGTATGACCGCGGAGCTCTTGGAGCGGTATTCGGCCACGGGAATCCAGATGAAATCCTTGTCGGTGGCAATGCCGCCCGGATGGAAGCGGTCTCCCTCCTGGACCTCGATGGTTCGCTCGAGGCGCCCATCGGCAACAGCGAATTCCTGCAGATAGCCCTTGCGCGTGGCGCGTTCCACGGAGGTCACCCAGAGGTGAGCGCCATCGGTATCGATTCCCTGCACATGGGCCGTTTTGGCCTGAAGCGCCAGCACCTTGACAGGTACCGGCGCTTCCGGTGTAGTTTGGGCGCTGCTGGCTGCGAGCGCCGCGAGAATGACCAGGAGCCGGAACGGCATGCTCTAGAACCGGTAGCGTACGGCGATCTGGACCTGACGGGCGTCGCCTGCGCTGGTGATGCTGCCGAAGGCCGCGGATCCGAAGTTGGTATTCGGATTCGAGAAGTTGACCGTATTGAAGGCGTTGAAGGCTTCAAAGCGAAGGTCGATGGCCGAAGCTTCCGTGACCGCGAAGCGTTTCACCATGCTCACATTCACGTTAAAGAGCTTCGGTCCCAGAGCCACGTTGCGCTGGGCGTTGCCGGGCGTATCGATGGGTTGCACCGAGAAGGCAGAGGCACTCAGGAAATGCAGGCGATCTTCCTTGGGATCAATGCCGCTGTTGGCGACGCCCACGCGATCCGGACGCAACCCGCCCCCATTGCGATTGAGGAACGTGTAGTTCCGATTGGTGGCCGGATCGATTGCGGTGGAGGACAGCGAGACGTTGATGGGCAGGCCCGTGCGC
>DATHIZ010000305.1:0-4116 GCA_035316385.1 Bryobacteraceae bacterium
CGTCCAAGGTGATGTGCAACTGGGGTGGGGTGATCCAGATCACGTCTCCTGGTCAGGCTACGGTGCAAATACCGTGAGCGCCGTCTACAACTTCTCCCTCGACCGCGGGCGGGCGCTGCTGCTTGCCGGATGCACTGCTGCGGCTGCCGTCCTTCTATTTTTCGCAGGGTCGATTTCCGGAATCCTCTATTCAGGCGGCCGCCCAATCCTAGAGCGGGCTACGCAGCCTGCCCCCATCGCGAAGCCGATGCAATCGCGCGCAGCCAAGCCGAAAAATGCTGCCGCACCGGCAGCGCTCGCTGCGTCTCCAATTGTCGCCAGCGAAGCGGCGCAGACTTCTGCTCCGGCTGCAGGAGCACTCGCATCATCGTCTAATTCCGCAGCAGTTGAAGCGGCGCCCGTGCCGCAGGAGCCCGCTTCAGTCAGAGTGTCCGTCGCCTCGACGACGGACACAAAAACCGAGCCGTCAACGCAGGCAGCCTTAAATGCCGAGGCGAAGCCACACCAGGCAGTCGTCGCTGCGTCACGGCCGGTCGAGGCCTCCTACGCCATTCCTCTCGCCGTCAAGGTGGGCTCCTTCTCTGTGAGGGAGAATGCCGAAGGACTAATGCAGTCGCTCAAAGACAGAGGCTACCGCCCGATGATGAGCCGTTCTTCCGACTCGGGTGGACGCGTCTGGTACGTAGTCAAATTGGGCCCCTACACGTGCTGGAATGCGGCCTCGAGAGTGGCGGCACAGGTGTCGATCGCGGAGAACCTGAGACCTGTGATTGGACCGGTGCAGTAAGGCCAGCGACGCGGCTATCACAAGAGCAAAGCGAAACTTCAAAGGCCTCTGCGGAGAGGCGGCCCGCAAAACGGCGGAATGGCGCAGTTCGAATATCGATTCCCTCTCGCTCTAAGCATGGCCTGAATCTGCATCGCTGATCCGGCGTTCATTCCTGATGTGACCGACAGGACGCGATCGGCTTTCGCCCGAGTGTGTGCACCCTTCAATATGTCGTCATACGGATAAAACTGCTCGACCGGCAGCCCGGCCTGAGTGGCGTGGTCTGGATCGGGACGATAGTTGCCGCTTCCGTTGCTCCACCACTGCAGTTTGCCGTTATTGAAGAAGGCCTCTCCGGCATAAAGCACAGGCTTTCCTTCTGAGAGGACGGGATGCCGGTAACGCTGGTGGAGGAGAGTTTCGCCATTGGTCATGGTGACGAAGACGAAACGGGAATTGGGCACGTAGTGGCCATGCTCCTTGCCGCGGCTCATGCGGTAGTTATCAGCAAAGCTGCGCAAGCTGAAAATCTGGTCCCGGTTAACCGGGACCGCGGCCGAGGGATTTAGGTTCGGGTAAATCTTAGGTTGTCCCAAAGATCTTATGGAGCGCAGCGCCGGCCCGCTTTCCTGAATTCAGCTACAGTTTAGGTCCGGGAGGCTGATTGCTGACAAGTAACTGTTGCAGATCGCCATTACCGCTGTAGAATTCCGGCATGGCGGCGCCCCCTGTATTTCGGGCTGTTTCGGGACCAGTCATTCGACCAGCCCACTCTTGGGCTGGCAACGGCCGAAGCCACGTTATACAAGGACTCTTTCAATCGCGCCCTTTTTCCTTCGCAGCGATGAGCCCGGGTGCAATTCAAGCGAAACCGGCAATCCAGCGCCGACCTGGAGTGGATGCGTTTCAGGTGGATCTCCGCCCCCGATCCGGCGGATGGCCCCTGCCCCGTGATGTGCAAGCCAAAATGGAGGCCGCGCTCGGCGCAAACTTCTCCGACGTCCGTGTGCACGTGGGACCGGCGGCTTCGGCCATCGGGGCGCTCGCTTTTACCTGGGGAGCGGATCTTCACTTCGCGCCGGGACAGTACAATCCGCATACTCCCCACGGGCAATTTCTGCTTGGCCATGAACTGGCGCACGTTGTACAGCAGCGCGCCGGCCGGGTAGCCAATCCCTTCGGCAGTGGAGTAGCCGTAGTCCAGGATCACGCGCTCGAAGCAGAAGCCGACCGGCTAGGCCGGATGGCCGTTCGGCAGTGCGAGGTTTCATCGTGAAGCCAGTCGCGAGGCCGCCCAACCCGCTGGCGGCGCAGGCTCGGGGACCTAACCAGCCTTGCCGGGCAGGAGCTCCGCCCGTGTATCGGCCCCAGAATTTGCACGTCTGGATGAAGCCCGATTCCGGGCTTGCCAATTACCTTCGGTCCGCCGCACCTCCAGTACATCGGCCGACGGCGCAGCGGGTAAGTTCCCCGCCGGTTTTCCGTCCTTCGGTTCCCGCGACCCAAATGAAACCGGCCGCGCCGCCTGGCGCTTTGGGCCGCTCCGAAGCTCCGCCATTGTACCGGCCCCAGAACCCTCACGCCCAGATGAAGCCCAGTTCCGGCCCCGCCCATTCCGCTCTGTCCGCCGCTGTGCCCATCTACTGCCCTGCCAAGACTGCTTCTAAGGCTCCGCCTGTCTACCGGCCAAACAGTGTCGCGTCGCTTCAGTCGAAGCAGGGCATCGCTGCTCCTCCCGCTTACCGACGCCAACCGGTTCAGCAGCCGCGCGCGGGTCGCGTTCGGAACCCGGTTGGTTCTGGTGATGCAGTGTTACAGGATCGGAATCTGGAAGCTAAAGCCGATCGGATGGGGACGAACGTGGTGACTTCAGTCTTACAACGCAAGACAGTACCTGGCGTCCAGCTTCTCGGGGAACGGCTGCCCGGAGCGAGCCACCCTTTATCTTTCCACACGGGCGTGATCCAGCAAGCGGGGTGGGGTACCTGGGTGGCACTGGGAGCGGTAGGTACATTAGGTGTGGCCACACTGGGATTACCTATGGTCCTCGGCGCGGCGGTTGTAGGCGCAGGTTTGAAGCTCGCCTATGAAAACAGAACGGGCAATAAAATAGATAAAGAAGTGTTCATAGGGCCGGATGAGTCAAGAGAAGAAATAAAAAAAGATGTGGACGCCGGGATGAGAAAGATCCAACAAGCGTTTACCTCAGGAGTGTTCAAAGATCTACAGCTAATGGAACAAGGCCGCGACGAACCGGTGTATGCATTTAGGCAATGGATTTTGAGGGCAGGTTTAGGAAAATTGATACGTGGATGGAACGATAGTTGGACGATAGAAGAGACGGCCGGCCTCCTATTAGATGCGGGCAGCAAGATAAAACAAAAGCCCGAGTTTCTAGAAGAGCATAAGAGCAAATCGCCGGAGGGAGGACGACCGAATCTTTTGTCAGACATCCATGATTCAGTGCGAAAGCAGGATAAGAAATTCAAGCTGAAGGGAACATCCGAGGAGGCAGTGTGGGCCCGGGGAATCGATAGAGACTTCCGGGTGAACGCTGGGCCATCGGCAACAACCGCGACGCTGCTGAACTTTCTCAGCATATTCCCAATCACAAAAGAGGAAAGGGAGGCGATCATGCAGGCCGTGATTCTGTTCTGGCGAGGAAAAATCAAGCGAGTAGTGGGCGACTATCACACTGGCGCCGAGGTATGGATGGCATACACCAGACGATTGGAGATCGAGCGGAGCGGGAGCATATGATCAGACAAATAACCGCTCCCGCTTCCAGCGACTCCTCCGTTCCATCATTAGAGCGGTCCTCATACTCGTTCGCCGAGATCAGCGCGAGATCGTTTGTCGAGCTGAGTGTACGGGGAGTGGAGTCTTCTTTCGCGGTGCAAGCTCGCAGCAAGGTGGTCTGCCCGATGTTTTTGTACCAGTGTTCATTAATTTAGCGCGGCGGGTAAGATAGATGCCCCGTCAGGAGTCGTGTTTCAAGGTGGCGGCGTTGTAGAAGCTAGAATCACGACTCTACATCTCATTGTCAATCCAAAGACTAGTCGCGGAGCCATGTAGGCGAGTGCATCATCGCCAATGCAGTGCGCCGGGATAAACCGGCATGAAGCAGGGAATGGAAGAGTCCTACGAGAAAGGAGTAGCGAACCACTCGGCCCCGAGTTTTGCGTGGTGCATCGCGAGGTGTACTTCGAAGCGTAAACAGGGGGGAGCAGCCGACAAGGCTGCGAATCTTGCAAGGTGAAAGTCCTTGCGCCGTCAATTGCCTGTATTCGGACGGCTAGCATATCCGGTACGTGCGGAGGCAACGAAGCACGGTATGCCCGGATGTA
>DATHIZ010000306.1:0-4818 GCA_035316385.1 Bryobacteraceae bacterium
CGAGGGGCAGCAATGGAACCGCTCACCAGGTAATCTGTATAGCCGCCCGCAACGCATTGAATTGCGCGCCGATACGATGGTGCCGGCCGATGCGTTTGCATGCGTCGGTGCTGGTGCCGGAGGGGTTTGATCAGCATCCCGAGCAGCGCTACCCGGTCTTGTTTCTACAGACTCATTTTGACGGCTTTCCTTTTGCCTTCCAAGAGACGCCCGCCGAGGCTGGAACGAATGACATTGGTTACCGGTTGTACCAGGACTGGACGTCCGGCCGCCTTCCACGCATGCTGATCGTACGTCCTACCGAACACGGTTCGCTTTAGGCGCCGTTGAAGTGGGGCTCCCGGAAAAGCGCCTGCCGCGGAACGGTGCAATTTCCTCAAGTGACGATAAGCGTGTATTTCATGCAGAATAGTGTGCGCTCTCGGAGGTGGAAAAAATATTTGCGAACGCTGAGCGAGTTATGCCTTCCGGAGACGGGTTTTGACTTGCATGCCGCTACCAAGAAGAGCTAAACCCAAAACGGCAAGCGCGACGGAGGACGGCTCTGGGGTAGCGCTGGTAGATCCGGTAATGGTTACGATGCCCGCATTCGGACTGCCTACCGGAAGCGTGGAATATAAGTACCGTTGTTCACGAAACTGTCAAATTCAAAGGTTCGAACATCGAAGAAAGTACCTACCGCAACAAAGCGGATGACGCCACTAGGGGCAGAATAATTCACTTGATCGCAAGTTTCGCCGGCTGCAGCGTTACAGTAGTCAAAATGAAACGTTGTCGATAAACCGGGAGTGCTTAGCGGCACCGGCGAGTCCTAGAGGAGATTTTATTACGCCGACGCATCCAAAGAACTGCTAGATGAATTACGGGATTATTTAACTGGCCAAATGGCAGCCGCGGAACAATGGATTGCGAGAACTCGGTCGACGCATTCCATATCGTCCATTCTGAGCGAACTCTTACCGCCCCAGAACCGGCGTGCAATTCCTTGCCGCCGGTAGAGTTTGTTACTTAGTGTCGAGCACCAGTACGGTGTCGTGCCCGCGGCCCTGCGAGCCCGGCAGAGTGAATGTGTGCGTGCCGCTGTTGGGGACGGTTTCAGCCCTCGTTGTGGAGCCCGTCCTCGGGTCGAACCAGGAGGCGTGAGCTTCGCCACCATGGGTCTTTCCGAGCTGCATCGTTACAGGCTTGCCCAAGGGTGAATACACAAATGCATAATTAGCGCCACGCGTTGCCGCGAGATGTCCGGCCCCGTCCTCGTTCGTTGTGAGCAGGTTCTGGTCCGGCACGCGGCTGAAGTAATCTCGCGACAACATCAACCGGCGCAAATGTTGCATTTGATTCGCACCGGGCAGATTTAAGGCAGTTTTCCAAGGTGTGCGGGCGGAGGAAACGGGTTTACGTCTCGGAGAGAGGAACTGCCAGATATCGTGGCATCCATAAGTCGTGCCCGCCGCACCTGCAAACACGGCCCAGTATTCGGCTTGTCTTACATCGAAATCGTCGAAGTATCCGTTCTCCGGCTTCCAGTTCACCGGATGGTCTTCGTAGCGAGGCTCGCCATCCACAACAGGCTTCGGCGGCAGGTGGGCATAATCGGCGGCAACCATCTTGTAGTTCGGCACGTCCCGCGCTCCGTGACCTGATTGAAGCATGTGAAAACTGAGCCACGGCTCGTCGGGCCAGAACCGTGATGAGGACAGTCCGCCTTGCGGATGATAGGTGATGAGATGGGACCCGCCGTCTCCCTCACGAAGTCCGGCAGCCATTTCGCGCCACACATCTTCCTGGCCGGTTGCCTTACGATCGCCGCCCAGAATCCAGATGATATTTGGATTGTTCCGATAGCGCGTGCCGAGGAAGTTACCGTAAACGCGTGCGTTCCGCGCATTGAAGATTACCGGCCCAACACCCCAGTCTTTGCGCACCTTATCGCCCCACGTAGGCAGCACGCCCACAAACATGCCGCGGTTCGCCGCTTGTTCAATCACCCAATCAACATGTTTGAAGTATTGTTCGTTTGGTTTCGCAGGGTCGTTCTCCAGCAGCGGGAGGTTGCCTTCGGCGTTCGGCTCGGTGATGCCGTCGAATTCCGCAAGCGCCACCGCTTGAATTACGTTAAAGCCCTGCCGGGCCCGAGTGTCCAGGTATAGCGTGGTTTCCGTTTTGTCGAGACGGTGAAACAACTCCCAGGCCGTATCGGCCAGGTAGAAGAATGGATCACCGGACGCGGTCTCAAGGAAATGCCCGGCATGGGACACACGCAAGCGCGGCGTCTTCTCTTCCGCAGCCGACAACGGGTACAGCCGGAATTCCGCAAGAACGAGAATACCAGTGAGCAGCACGATTCGCCGTGGATAGTCTTTGTGCATTTGCAGAGATCGTATCAATGTCGCCGACGCCATATCCAATTACGCAAAAGTCGGAACCTTAAGGCTGATTTAGAGGTTATTGGAAAAGTCTCACGTCATTTTACAAACCGTCAGCCTGGCTTGGTCAAAGGTCGCCTCGGCTCGGGCGCGTCCGAGGTCACGAATAGAAAAACAGACATTAGAATTGCCGTTCGATGAGGATATAGGCGGTGACGATTAACGCGGCGGGCTTGGACGACGATGCGCGCGGATCACGCATAGTAGTGTTAACTGCCACATTGCGACTTTCAGTGATTTGTTCTGAATTGAGTGCGAGTGAGCGTCACGCTCGTTGAGATTGAACGTCCAGCGCCTTGTAAATTGCGCGTGCCTGTCGCCGAAGCGGTGTATGAGTTGCGCATAATTATGGATCTTACACTCGTAAAGAGAGATTATCGGGGAGTAGGTTGTTATGGTCCCATCGGGTAACCCTTTTCGGCAGTCGGTCCGGGTTCTTGGTCTCTTTATCCGTTCGCAACTCATCATTGCCAGTATTGATACCATCCTGTACGCCACGGGCTTTGCGATCGCGCATGTACCCTGGTGGCCGCTTTTTGCGTTGATCGGAGGATTCTGCAGCTTTATTCCGAGTATCGGATCCCTGATTCCGCTAACGCTGGTTGGCGTTACTATGCTGCTGGCGGATCGCAATTGGACAGACCTGGCGATTGCCTTTGGGGCGTGGCTGGTAGTACAGGTGCTGGAAGGCTTCGTTTTACAGCCCGTTCTGCTCAGTCGGCCTTTGGGACTTGGAGCCCTGGCGGTGTTTCTCGCCCTGCTTGCTGGCAGTGTCTTTTTTGGGCCGGTCGGCTTTCTTCTGGCGGTGCCGGTCCTGGCTGTGGCGAATGTCTTTTGGCGGCACTTTCGGGATCGCGATTTAGAACGTTCGCCGGGAAAACATGGCCCTTGACTCTCTGACCCTACGTCGAAATCTAAACGTTACTTCAGGCGAGATCCGGCGCTTTGACCGTGCCGGCGGCGGGCCGCAACGCCCCGGCTGCAAATGAATCCTGAGCAATCGCAGGCGATCTCCGCCTTGTATCAAAAACACCAGGTACACCCAGTGAGTGGCTGCATCCCTTCCCTCGCGCCGCTGATTGTACTGGCGCCCTTCTACTCCGTACTGAACAAACTGACCGAGTTGCACGGTGCACATTGGCTCTGGGTCTATGATCTTTCGAGGCCCGAACACTTGCCGCTGCATATCCTTCCCGTATCGATGGTGGCCACGTAATTCTTATTGGGACGAATCACGTCGAATCCGCCGCCGCGGCGCTCGCAACGGCGACTGAGAGGACAGAGCGTTTCCTTTCCAACTCAGGATGGCGTGCTGATCTATGCGGATCTGTAGGAAAAGGAAACCGCGCCATTGTTCTGGTTCATGGGGGGCGCTTCAACAAGGGGAGTTGGAACAAACAGGCGAGCAAACTGGCTCCCGCGGGGTTTCTCGCTTTAGCAATTGATTTTCGCGGCGAAGGTAAATCGCAAGAGGGAATGCAGGGGCGCGCCATTGACGAGGGACGCCGCTTTGATGTGCTTGGCGCAATTTACTACTTGCGGGGGATCGGCGCCAATCCGTAAGTGTTATCGGCGCCAGTATGGGAGGCGACTACGCAGCGGCAGCCGCGGAGATCGAACCTGACGCGATTGACCGGCTGGTATTACTCGCCTCCGGCGCGTACACTCCACTGAATCGGATGAAAGGCCGGAAGCTCTTCCTCATCGCCCGCGACGACGCGAACGCCGACGGGCGGAGACTACCGAAGATCCGGGCGCAGTACGAAAAGGCTCTTGAACCGAAGAAGTTGATTCTCCTCGATGGCTCGGCGCACGCACAGTTTCTCTTTGAGACGGCTCAAGGAGATCGGGTACTGCGTGAAATTATTCAATTTCTTGAGATGCCTTAGGTGCTCGGGCGGCGCGCGCGACCTTAGGGCGCGACGGCGTTGGCGGGATTGCTGCTGGCCTTTACGAAGCGCACGATGCCGCGCGAATCGCGCATCCAGTTGCGCGTGATCAATTCCACTTTCATGTCGCCGGTCGCGCTTAGTTCCAGCTCGCCAGCGGCTTTCTCCTCGGGCGAAAGCGGAACCGGCGCGCTGTCATCGACCCGGATAGCGGCGTAGACCGCTTTACGGGTTTCCGAAGGAGGCCAGGAAACCAGCACGGACTGCGGCAGGCTACGCGCATTCAAGGGAATGACAGGCGGGGGAATTTGCAAATAAGCTATATATCCAACCACGCAACCGAACACGGCCGCCAAGGCTAAAACAAGCAGTAGCCTGGAGTAATGCGGAACCGGCGTTTCTCTCGCCGTGTCTTTCAACTGCTGGTAGAGAGGTGCAGACGGCTCGGACGGCTTACTCTTCAACGACGCAGAAGCACCCGGGAGCGCCGCGGCGAGGTCGCT
>DATHIZ010000307.1:0-10465 GCA_035316385.1 Bryobacteraceae bacterium
CACTGGCCGCTTCTCTATGGACAGGGGCTGAACGCTGGGAGCCGTATGAGCTGAGAGGCTCACGTCCGGTTCTGGGAGCGCGCGGGGGTGCAATTCCCCCGCGCGACTTACTTCCCGCTGTATCGCCAGGCAGAGATCTACTCGCGGGAAGGTGTGGAACTGAAACGTTCGACGCTCGCCGACTGGGTGGGCGCCACGAGTGAACTCGTCAACCCTCTCCTCGATGCCTTGCGGCAGTACGTCATGAGTGGCCATAAGCTACATGCCGACGATACGCCCGTCCCGGTGCTGGCGCCTGGCACGGGCAAAACCAAGCTGGGGCGTTTGTGGACCTATGTTCGTGATGATCGCCCGGGTGGCGCTGTGACAACTCCGGCCGTCTGGTTTGCTTACTCGCCGGTTCGCAGAGGCGAGCATCCGCACCGCATCTGGCAACTTTTCACGGCACTCTACAAGCCGACGGTTACGCTGGCTTCAACCGGCTCGACGATAGCGGCCGTATTTGCGCAACGTGCTTACGCGCATTGCCGATCATCCAGTGAACCGCGTTACCGAACTGCTGCCTTGGAATCTGCCTTCCTCCACCGCTGTCGAGCAACGCCGCTTCGCCTGATTATCTTTCACTCGCCGTCAATACGGCCTCCACCGGATGCTTACCCAGCGCTTACATGAGGGTGGTGATTAATTTGCCCAGAGCACTACGCAAATCCAACCGCAAACCGGTCTGAGCAAATTACGTGCAGAGAAATTGCCCCTTGTCGCGTGGAGGTTTGGTCGCCCATACAAACCGGCTGTCTGAGACGCTCCGCATGATTGGCTATGTTCTCGGCGGCGAGGCCGGCGCACGTTTGTCCCAGCGGCTGGAAATGCCAACAGGTCCAGACACGATTCTCTGTAGAGTCAAGAATGGACCGTCGGTTCCAGTCGAAGGTGCGAGGTGGCTGGCCAGTGGACTATTCATATGGGCGGTAGATTCCACAGGCGCAACAATCAACTTTGGCCTATGTGGACCGATCGGCAAAAATCCAACGCCAACAAGGACATCCGCACGCGTAGGCCCTGTGTGCAGGCTGGAATGGCAGTGCCGGAGGAACGGAATCGTTCCGCCGGCACTGTCATTCGAGCTGAACGCTCAGAACAAAAACTTCAATCCGAACTGGATTTGACGGTTGTCCTGGCGTGTCGAGGTAATCGTCCCGAAATTCTGAATGTTCGCGGGGGCATATGGCTGCACACTACTCAGCAGCGGGAGCGTGCTATTCGGGTTATTGAAAACCGGCGTGTTAAACAGGTTGAAGAACTCGGCGCGGAACTGAAAATTGTAACGCTCCATAAGCGAGAAGTTCTTAAAGCTCGAGAAGTTCACCGTTGATACTCCCGGGCCGCGCAGGATGTTCCGGCCGGCATTGCCGAAGGTGAAAGGGGCGGCCTGCTGAAAGGAAGCGAGATTGACGCAGTTAACACGGGGATCGTTGCCATTACAGGAAGCGCTGGCCGGAGCCACTACGTTGGGACGCTGAATGCCGCTGGTGCCCGTATTTGCGTTGTCGCCGCCCATCATTACGTTGAACGGCATCCCGGATTGCACGGTGACGATGCCGTTCGCCTGCCATCCGCCAAGAAGATGGCGGAGCAGGCCTTTCCTGGCCTCTTTGAAGAAGGGCAGTTCGTAGTTGAAATTTGCAACGAAGCGGTGACGAATGTCCCAATTGGAATTGCCGTAATCGCGGTGCCAGTCATACGGATCCATCGGGTTGCCTCCGCCGTTTGAATCCGTTCCGGCGTCGAGAGTATGTGCCCACGTGTAGGATGCCAGAGCGGTGAGGCCGTGGCTCATGCGTTGGCGGTAGACGAAGCTGAGTGCATTGTAGCTGGCAGTTTCGTCGTTCTGAATGGTGCGGATATCACCCCATAGCTGGTTCGGACGGCGAAGTTGAACGTCGCCGGGACCGGGAGCCGGACGATTGCTGTAATAGCTGCGGTCAAGGTGGATGGACTGCGAGCCAATGTACTGCGCTTCGAATGCGGCGCCCGACCAAGCCGCCTGTTCAAGGCTGCCGCTCCACTGATTCATCGATGCTGTCGGAAGGTACGGATTCGGCGTGAATACGGTAACCGGAAGCCGTCCTGCATTACCCGTCACTGGATTCGCCAGCGTCAGATTTGGCGTGCCCGTTTGGCCGTTGTACGACAGAACGGTCCCGAAGGGCGGATTCTGGCTCAGAAACGTGAACGAGTTGTTCTGGTTCGGGTTGTAGTAAATGCCGTAGCCGGCACGGAGCACGGTCTTGTCGGTAATGCGATACGCGAGTCCGACACGAGGTGCGAAGTTCCGGTGGTTCGGGTTGATCAAGCCGAAGCCGGGAACCGGAGCGTTGGCAGGAATGAGCGCGGTCTGGTCCGCGTTCAAAATATTTGCGTAGCCGTTCTTGGTGTAAGGCACGGTGGGCAGTTCATAGCGGAGGCCGAGATCGAGCGTGAGGCGGCGAGTGGCTGTCCATTTATCGGTGACATAGAACCCGTCGCGCCATTGAGCGACGATGTTCGTGATCTGCTGGGTGGGCGTGATGGTCTGATTAATGTACCCCAGCATGAAGTCGGCAGCCGAATTGCCTGTATACGCGCCGGTAAAGTTGAACTGGCCAAGCGGGGAGGTCACAGCCTGCCGTCCCGTGATCAGCTTCAGGAATTCCACACCGGCAACGACGTTGTGCGCGCCGTGAATCCAGGTGAGCGAATCGGTTCCGTGCCAGGATGCGTCGGTCTGAAACCAGTTTGTGCCGTTATTACCAAGGGCGACATAGTTGCTGATGTTGAAGTACGGAATGCCCGGCGAGCCGGTCGTGGTATCCGCGTTAAAGCCGGGAATTCCAAGGTCGGTTCCGGCGGTGTTCAGGCCGTTGGTGTACCAATAGTTCAGCGCATCGGTGGAAAGAGCCTGATGGCCGAAGTGAATGTCATTGACGAGATTAGGCGTGAGGGTCTGCGTCCAGCCAACCACCCAGTTCTTGGTTTCCACCGGCAGCGTGGTCGAGCCGCTGGTGTTGGGAGTTAAGTTATTTAAGAAGGTCTCGTCCGCCCAGGCATAACGGAAGAACAGACGTGTTTTCTCACCCACATTCTGATCGAGCCGGCCAATCGTTTGGTTAAACCGATCGTTGTTGGGTGCGCTGCCAACCAGATTGTTCGTGGGTGTTCCGAGTGTGGGCAGAAGCATGTAGTTCAACGCCCGTAGGGACGGCGCCGCCAAGCGGCTCGCAGGAATGATGTTCCCCGGGAATACGCCGCCAGCCGGGTCGCGTAAAACGGCGCCGGTCAGCTCCGAAAAGTCTCCGTTGCGCATGCGGGCAGTAAGCACGCTGGTTTGGCTGGAGGACTGTGCCTTGCCACGCAGACCCTCATAGTCGAACATGAAGAACGTGCGGTTGCGTCCGTCGTAGACTTTCGGGATCACAACAGGGCCGCCGACCACAAGCCCGAACTGATTCTGACGCACGGTGGGTTTAGGCTGCGTTGGACTTGCAAAATAGTTCCGGGCGTTGAGCTTGTCATTGCGGAGAAACTCGAATAACGAACCATGGATATCGTTGGTACCGCTCTTGCTGACCACGTTCAGGTGAGCGCCCATGTAGCCGCCATACTGCGCGGTATAGGTTCCGCTCTGCACTTCCATCTCCTGCACCGCATCCGGCGAAGGATGATAAGGCGTGGTCATGATGAGATTGTTCATGATCGAGACGCCGTCGAGAGTGACAATGTTTTGGATTTCACGGGTACCGGCGGCAATGTAGCCTTCACCGGGCGGGTTGCCGTTCGCGCCTTTTAAACCGGGCAGAACGCCGGGAGTCGAGGTGGCAATTGAGAGCACGTTGCGGCCATTCAAGGGAAGCTCGACGATCGCCTTGGTATTGACCGTTTCTTTCGCGGCGGCATTGTCTGTGGCCATGGGAGGAACACCTGAGGTAACCACCACGTTCTGACTCACGGAGCCGAGCTGCAAATTGAAGTTTGTACGCACTGTCTGGTTCGCGTCGACCTGGACATTCTCCTGTGTCACCGTGGAGAAGCCGTCTTTACTTGCAGTTACCTGATAACTGCCGGTCCGGATGAATTGCATTGTGAAGTTGCCATCCGGCGCGGTCTTAACGGTGTATGTATCTTGTGTGGCTTTGTTGACGGCCTTCACGGTTACATCGGCGGCAGAAGCACCAGAACTATCGGTGATGGTTCCCGTGAGCGCGGTCGTATTTGCAAGCTGCGCATATGCTGGGGACGAAAGCAGTATCGCGGCCCCGATGATGGCAGAACAATAGTGTCGTAGTAGTGATCTTAACGTCAATAGACTGGACTCCTGAAGGTTAATCGATGCCACAAGCAGCGCGAATTGGGGAGTACGCAAGCTTAAAACGCAACGTGGTTTTGCGTGGAATCGCTTCCACCAGTGAATCACACCTGTAACTTGTTCGTCAATGGAAGACGTTCGAGAAACAAGAGACTTGAACCGCCATGGACGCGTGGTTCGGTGGAAATCATTGCCGTACGTCGGACGATCACGCCCCTACATGGCGTGGAACTTGAGAAGGACAACGTGCTAACGTGGCGGGAAGTAAGTAATTCCTTACCAGCGGCTGTCTATGCCGCAGCGGTTCCGAAGGCTATGCCTTTTGAGCTGCGCTGAAGATTCGGACCAAGCGATCCGCGATGATCTGGTCCTCGCCGTCTTTGAGCTGCCAGACAGGGAAGCCGAAGCTGTCCAACTCTCGATGATGTTTCTTAGGATGCTCATCGGATTGGGGATGGCCAGCAGGTTCATCCGGATTGCGTCCACGCATGCCGCCCGCGTCCGCGCCCATGCTGCCGATGCCAATTGGGCGAGTTTCGGCTAACTTCCGCATGACATCCGGCCCGGTGATATTGAGCTTGGACTGGTCGATTCGCCAACTGTAACGCGGCGTCACGTTGCCAAGGGCATGAGGGTTGAATTCTCGTGGAAGTGCAGTCACGCCAAACTTCTCCACGGCCTTTGTGATGACCTTTGCGCGTTCGTCGTACATCCTGAGCGTGGCGTCATAATCCTGACTGACGAAAATCTCGAGTGCCTTGAGCAGGCCGAAAATGGTTTCCTTGCCAACCTTGCAGCACCGGCCGATGCGATCTTCCTGCGGGCTCATATTCAGCAAGGCGTAATGGATCAGCTCTTCCTTGCCGATCAAGACGCCGGATGCCTGCGGCCCGCAGATATCTTTTCCGCCGCTAAAAGTGACCATGTCGAAGCCGATTGCCGGATATTCCCAGAGACGTTCTTTGGGCGGTACATCGGCGGATGCATCGTTGAAGGTATAGATGTTGTGTGCCTTGGCGATTGCGACGGTCTCGGGAGCGCTGACCTTTCCTCTATCGGAAAGAATGTTGGTGAAATGGATCGCCACGGTTTTGGAATTGATGGCGGCAATCATTTCTTCGCGTGTCTCAACCTCGATCAGCGTCGCGCCGGTCTGCCGGATCTGGTGGTCGAAGGCGTATCGATGGCTTCGCTGGATGATGACTTCGTTTCTTGGAAATTTGCTTACGTCGGGGATGTCTCGCATCCTCGGCTCAAGATCCTCGGTCATCATGCCCGCATAACCGACCACCATCGCCGCTGCCGCTCCACCTGTTACAAGGCCGGTATAGCCAGCCGGAGACTTACAGAGCTTTGCGATGAACTTACCCGCCGCGATCTCCAACTCGTCGATCAACACGAAATGTTCGTTGCCCCTGCGGATCAACTCCATTACTTCCGGCTTCATGACTGATCCGCCGATGACGGTTACAGTGCCATTGATGTTGACCAATGGCGTTACTCCAAGTTCGGCGTAAATATCGCCGGTTGAACCAAGACCGCTTGCGATGTGTACGATGGGGCTTCCGTCGACAGAAGGTATCGACGGTTTGGATCTTTTGCCAAAGAACCCTGAAGCGCTCAACTCAGCCGGCGTGCTCAGGCTGCCGCTGGCAAGCCCCAGCGCGGTAAGAAATGAACGACGATTCCAACCAAACTTTAGATTCATGCGTGGCTTCCTTAATAAATAGCTTTGGGATAATCACTCGCAAGGAGAGAGCATCGGTGGAGTGACAACCATTGGTGCTCCCGGCGATTCCAGATTTTGCGAGTCGCCAAGGAATCCATTCAACAGTCCTGCAAGCGCAGGACGGAGCTTTGGGACTAAAGCAGTTGCCGCCAGTATGCCTTTGCGCAATTCACTTCAACGACCCGCAACGTAGCGGCAACTTCAAATTGTTGTGGGCGAACCTCACCGGAACGGATGAATCTTCCAAGAAACTAGTAATGTAGCATGACCGAGATCGCTCGTGGTTGAGGGTGGCGAGCTTGAGTCCTGGCTTAAGCATCTTGGTTGCACGGGCCATGACCCAGCATGGTTAATCAGTATCTTCGAGGCGATGGGCGAGGACCAAGACGATCCAAAATACACACATCCCTCGGAAGGCGATGTTTGGAAATTCCTCGCTCGGATTAAAGCTTGCGTTATCGATCCGGCGCGACAAGGCATGGCTCCATAAAGCGTCGTTCGGGCAGGTATTGCGCTGTGGGGTCCTACGGAAGGACTTCCCGCCGGCCTCGCCACCGCCGCCGGCAAATCCGAACGCGTCATCATGCACCGTCCGAAGATATATCCGCGACGGCAACCTCTTCCGTGAAAATGCCGCCGAGGGGCTGGGCCTTTGAACACCGGACCGGGGCTGGGGAGAGAATTGCACGTCGGCTAATGGCATGGCTGCGGTTTCTGGGATCCTGGAATAGAATAGAAGAAGGTAGACGGAAGGTGCAGAAAGGTAGACACTGAAGAGTCTCAACGTGAAAGACCCGGAAGCCCACCGGCTCGCGCAGGCCATCGCGCAGGTTACCGGAGAAACCATGACTCGCGTTGTCACCGAAGCTCTTCGGGAACGCTATGAGCGTATCCAGAAGCACGATTCGGAAACGCTCGCCGCCGACATCCGGGCGATCGCCGATCGGGCCGCGGCACAGATCAAGGGTTCATATCTCGATCATGCCGAGCTGTTGTACGACGAACACGGGCTTCCCAAATGATCCTGGATTCATCGCCCCTCGTTGCCATTCTTGCCAAAGAGCAAGATGCCGAGCTCTATATCCAGGCCATCAGCCGCGCCTCGCGCTGCCGCATATCCACAGGCAATTTCGTTGAACTCTCGATTGTGCTGGAGAGTCAGTTCCCCGCAGAAGTCCTGCAGCAATGTGATGCACTGTTTCGCCGCGTCGGCATTGTCATCGAGCCCGTGACCGCTGACCACGCGTACATCGCGCGTCAAGCCTTCCACGATTTTGGCAAGGGCCGTCACCCGGCCGGGCTAAATTACGGTGATTGCTTCGCCTATGCGCTCGCAAAGCACACCGGTGAGCCACTGCTTTTCAAAGGGAACGATTTCAAGAAAACCGATATAGTCTCCGCCCTATGAACAGACGGCGCCAAAATTAATCAGGGCAGAGGTAAGAATGCTGCTCTGCCTGTCAACTGTAGCGTTGTGAACAGGCAAGACAACGGGATATGCCGCCTTGTTTTCAGAGCGGCTCGAAACGCTCGATTGATTCGGAAGGCTTCGCTCAACCTTTGCTATGCCGGACTACCGGCGCGGGTTATCCCTTAATTCAAAACAGGCTCTTCACGGAAGCCCGCGGGGCGCGGCCTCGCGAGCGAACGAAGAGAAAGCGCTCCGAATACCGCCGCCAAGACGTAAAACCCCGCAGTGAAGAGCAGCAGAGCTTTCATGCCGACAATGAAAGACAGATTTTGTGCTAGTCCGCCGGCAACCGCGCCAATTACGTTGCTTCCAAAACACGCGGACTTATCAGCGCACTTGCGGAAAGTTTCGGTGAAGATAACGCCCGCGAAAAAAACCGGCACGCAAAAGGCCGCCGCCAGCAGCGCGCCAACCGTAACCGTTCCCCAGGGCAGCCGTTCCCAAGGAAAGAAGTAAATTGCAAGCAGCGAACCGGCCAAGCCGGCATACCAGGAGAACAGCGAATCTGTTTTCTCCGCGTTCCTTAAAACTCCGCGCGACGTCCAGCCGCGATCGACGCAGAGATTAGCAAAAATCAACGTGGCCAGAATGATTGTCAGCACAATGCAGTTGACCAACCACGTCGCGCCGAAATACAGTGCCAGCCGGCTGACCATCTGCGTTTCCAAGAGAAGAAATCCCGCGCCTAGGAAAAAGAAATTCCAAGTCGATACCTTGTTTGGTTCGAATGCCCCGCGCATCAGGAAAAGCGTGATGCATAGGATAATCATGGAAATTGTCAAATAAGTGCGCGGAATCGTATGGCTCCGGTGATAGATATACGGCCAGTCATCCGTGGTTGGCGGGGGCGCGTTGCGCAAGTCAAGGGCAAAGGGCGGCGGGTTGTTTTGGACCATTTTTGCAAACTCCGGCTTCGCCGCCCGTTCCCACACGCCTGAATCGTTGGACGCAACAAACTCGGTCGCGGATAGGAACCCCGCCATCGCGGGCACGTAGAACGCTACCGGCGGCCTGCCAAAAAGACGGTCGAACATCCGATAAAACCGTTGCCCCATCCACGCCGCCGGCGCGCGCACTTCGAACTTGACGATCAGAACGCCCGAAGGTTTCAGCAAGCGTTTGGCTTCCCTCAGCGACTCTTCTGTATAAACATAGTTGTCGATGCGCACGTTGCTATAGCCCGAGAACTCGGTGTGCGAGTCTAGCAACCCAAAGATAATGACGTCGTATCTGTCCTTTGTCTGCCGGAAAAATGCCCGTGCGTCGTTAATCCACACGTGAACCTTTGGTGAGTCGTAGGGATGGTCCGGGTGAAGACGCTTGCCAAGCGAGTAGATGACCGGATCGATCTCAACAGCGTCAACGTAACCGGCTCCGTTGCGTAATGCCGCGTCTGCGTCATTCCCGGCTCCCGCGCCGACAATCAAAACGCGATCGCGCTTTCCGGTGAGCCGGAAAGGCGTGTCGTAAGAGCTGTTCTGGTACGTCTTCGCCAAAACTGAATCGACCGCTAAATGCTCTGGGGAGACATTGGCGATCGTCATATAACCAGTGTTGTTGACGAAAATATTGAACTGCTTGTCCGGTATCGCGTGTACCTCTAGTTTTTGGTAAGGCGACCAGTAAGTCTGGCCGTTCCGGAAAGCTGTATAGCCTAGCAATGCGATACCGCAACCTAGTAGGATGCTACTTGGTCGAAGTAGGCTGTGGAGTAATATGCCTTGGCGTGGACGAAGCAGAACCAACAGGAGCAAAGCGAAAGCCAACCAAAAGACAGGGGCGAGACCGGTGAAGGAAAGCCCGGCAAAAAACCATATACCGGCCAAGCTCCCCAGCAGATTTGCCGAATAGGCAGCAACGGGATTTCTCGCCGAGCGTAAGTACATGCCGGTCCACTGCCCGAGCGGAATCATTGTCCTAATCACCAAGAGTAAGAGAATCGTGACGAGGGCCACCGACACCAGGAACGGCGCCGCCAATGGCTGATTGCCAATTGGTGTTGCCGCCCACGTTTGCGCGTCGGGCGAAAACGAAAGGATTGAGGAAATACTTTCCAAAAAATGCCGCCAACCCACAAACGGCAGCCCAACCAGAATGGCCAGACCGCCCAACGCGGCCCCGTTAAAAAGACCATCTTTCTTTTCTTTTGCGCGATAGCAGCCGATACCAAATCCGAGAAAACAGGCGATCAACGCCAAATTCTGAAAATAGGCAAAAACCCGGATCTCCGTGCCGATCCAGCGGATCAACAGCACCTCGACGTATAGTGAGGCGAAGCTTAGGAAAAAAAGCGGCGAAAGGATTCGGTCCTCCGGCTGTTCTTGCAACGCGAAGAGAGAAGAGATGTTCACTCTTGTCTGAAGTGCCATAGCGCAGGCTTTTTTCTCAGGCTTCGCGCGATATCCGTTGGTGTCTATTACGAACCTCGCACCTGAGCTTCTTATAGTAGACATTCTTCTAGACAAGAGGAGGCGCTCTCTACTAGAATGTCTTCTACGAGAACTATGCGCCGCGCCGAACCGAAAGACGAAAAACTCGAACTCCTCCAAGGCACTCTCGACATGCTCGTCCTGCGTACTCTCCTCTGGGGTGAGCAGCATGGCCACGGCATTGGCCAGGCCATTCGCCAAAGTTCCTCGGATTTACTGCAAATCGAGCGCGGCTCTCTTTATCCGGCCCTGCATCGCTTGGAAGGGCGCGGCCTCATTTCCTCCGAATGGAAAAGCTCAGACCTCAATCGGCGCGCCAAATACTACCGTCTGACAGCCGCCGGCAAAAAGCAATTAGCCGCTGAAGAATCGAAATGGAAGCTATTAGTCCGGGCCATTCGCCGCGTGATGCGCCCGGCGCCAGAAAGTGCAGGTGATGAGTGATGCTTTGGCCTTTCCGGCGTAGCAAACCAAGCGAGGCCGATCTCGCCGAT
>DATHIZ010000308.1:0-7062 GCA_035316385.1 Bryobacteraceae bacterium
GGCATCGCTTCGCTGGCGTTAAATACAACCTTCCCGCAGTTTGAATATCAAACCGCTTCGCAAACCGCGATCGCCTACTTTCATCGCGGGCTAGCGTCGAGCCTGATGGAACGGCTGCGGCGGGAAAACCCCAATGCGATCCAGCTACCAACCCTTGAAGCAAAATTATTCGCGGCATATGCGGTGTACGGAAAGCACGACGCCATTACGCGGCTGGTTCCCGGCTGGCTGGAGCGCAACCCGAAATCGCCGGACTATACAAGCACCGCGCTTGTACTGGCGGATTCCTATTTCCAGACGCAGCGCAATACCGAAGAGTTCGCGTTATACGACAAGCTGCTGGTGAAATTGGCGGACGAAAGCGAGCATATGCCGCTGGGCGACACTGCGCAGCAAAGCCGCTCTGCCGGCTACGCGCGAGTTCTGGACCGATATATCTCACGCCTCACGAGTCTGAAGCGTTTTACCGGCGTCGTCGCTCTCTACCGCAAAGAGATCGATAGGAATCCGGACGACCCAGGCATCTACGAACGCCTCGCTCTGTATGTCGAACAGAACCACCTCGATGCGGACCTCGAAACCACGTATCGCGCGGCGATGAAGCAGTTTCCAGGTACGGCTTGGACAGAAAAGCTCGCAAGATTTTACTTGCGGCAGCGGCAGAATGCCGCGTATTTGGATTTGACCCGCCAGCTAACAGGTACGTTCGATGGTTCGACGCTAGCCAGATTCCTGACTTCGGTCGCGCCGAACCGGAACCTCAATCCGGAACTGTACCGGCAGATCAATCTCTACGCGCATGAACGCTTTCCGCATAACCTGACGTTTGTTCGCAACCTGCTCAATGCCTATCGCACCAAGGGCAGCGCCGACCCGGCCGCATATACCAAGCTCCTGCGGGAAAACTGGTTCTATGATGCCGGCCTCCGTACGGAATTTTTTGAGCAGTTAAGTAGAAGCGGGCAATTAAAGGCGGAACTCGCGAGTCTTCCTTCAGCCGCAACCGCGACGCAGCAGAAGAATACGGCTGCGCTGCAGTTCCTGGCGGAAGGCCGCGCGTGGCTGGCGGAATTTGAAGAGGCCGCACCGGCGTTTGTGCAATTGGCGGAACTCAATCCCGGCGGCGAATCGAATGACCGCGCCATCTCAGTGGAGCGTTCGCTTGCTCCCTCAACTCCGGGAGCTTTCGACACCGCCATTCGCCTGGCGAAGCGCGATGCCACTGCCGAGCCGGGAAACGCCGCGGCCCTAACGCGAGTAGGCGAAATCTACGCCGACAAGGAAGATTTCCGTCGCGCCGCGCCGTGGTGGAACCGGCTGGTATCGAGCCGGCCCGGCTCCAAGGACGCCTATCTCGATGCGGCCACCGTCTTCTGGGATTACTTTCAATTGAATGACGCGCTCCGGATTGTGGAGGGCGCGCGCCGCACCCTGAAGCAGTCCGCGAACTTGGCTTATCAGGCCGGCGTGATCCATGAAAACAAGAGCGAATATGGCGCCGCGATTGTGGAATATCTCAAGGCTGCTCTGACCACGCCGCGGGATGAGGACGCGGCTCTCGCGCAACGGCGATTACTTCAACTGGCGAGCCGCAAAGCCACCGCCTCCGAGGTAGAGCAACGCACCTCGGCACTCGTCAACGGTCCGGCCTTTGACTCGCCGAATTTTGAACTGCGAGTGGCAGTCTTAGAAAGACTAGGCCGGAAAACGGAGATTCGTACCCTGCTTGAGGCGGAATTGCCGAAGATCGCCGATGCGCAGCAGGTTGACGCGATCCGTCCGGTGGCCGAGCGCTTTGGATTTGACGGCGTTTCCCAGCATGCGCTGGAGCGCACCATCGCACTGACTTCCGACCCTGTCGAGAAACTGCAAGCGCGCATCAATCTTGGTAGATTTTTCGAAGTGCACAAGGATCCGAATCAGGCGGAACGCGAGTTCAATGCGCTGCTCGCTGAGAATCCAAATCTGCTGGGCGTCGTTCGCGCAAACGTCGATTTTTATTGGAGCGAGAAGCAGCCGAAGAAGGCTGTAGCCACTCTGGAAGCGGCCATATCGCGAGCCGAAGCGCCATTTCGCACCCAGTTGCAGCGGGAAGCGGCGCAGAAAGCTACCGATTCTTCTGATTTCGCCGGAGCACGCCGCCTGCTGGACGAGCTACTAGCGGCCGATCCTCACAATGGCGATTTGCTGGCGGCGAAGGCTGCCACCTATGCCCGCGCGGGAGACGAGAAAGCGCTGGTGGCCTTCTATGCCGGCGAGCTAACTCAACTGCAGACGGCGACGCTGCCCGGGGGTGACAAAACGTCTCGCGTGGCTGCGCTGCGGCGCGGCTACATCGATGCGTTGATTGTGGTGAAGCAATTCGACCAGGCCCTGGAACAATACGAGGCGGTACTGAACGTGTATCCCGAAGATGCCGCTCTGGCAGCCGCGGCCGCACGCTTTGCGGAAGCAAACCGGCTCGACGCCAAATTGCTTGCCTACTATCAGAAGGCAACTGCCGATTCACCTCGCGACTACCGCTGGCCGCTGCTGCTGGGGCGCTTGGATACAACGCTGCGCCGCTTTCCAGATGCGATTGCCGCCTTCGAAAAGGCAGCGTATGTGCGGCCTGACCGCACGGATATTTTCCTGGTAAAGGCCGATCTGGAAACGCGCCTGCAGCGCTTCGATGCCGCCCTCAAGACCTACCAGAAACTCTACGATTTGAGCTATCACGACACGCAGTATCTGCCGGCGCAGGCCGAGCTGCAGGCTCGCCTGGGAAACAAAGACGACACGGTACGCTTGCTGCGCGCCGCCTATAGCGATGCAAATCCACAGTCGCTCGGCGGATTTGTGGCCGTCATGGGCAAGTTGTCAGGCTGGCGCATGCAGGAACAGGTGGACCAGGTTTACCAACAGGCGCAGGCATTGATTGGACCCGACTCCGACTACACAGAGGCAATCACTCTCGAAGCCCGAGCGCTGACGGCGCTGCACCGGCCGCTGGACGCTTTAGATGCCGTCGACAAGGTCTGGCAGAAAACGAAGAAAGACGCAAATGGCTGGAACACAGCGGCGCAGGTCGGCGAAATCGGGAAGGCTGTGGCCATGTATCTCACTCCGGAGGAGAAGCTAGCGTTTACCAAGCGTTTGCAATCGCCTCCCGGCATTGCCGCCGAACTGAACGTCTACGATTTGGCGCGAACGGCTGAGTTGGCGGATTTGACCGCCAGCCGCTTGTTTGAAAGCGCCAGGAGCCGGCCGCAAGCCGTTTGGCCCAGTCTGAATGAGTATCAATCGGCCCGGTTGTCGCATGAGCATCTCGGGCATCAGCTCGAAACACTCGCGGGCGGAATGGCCCCGAATCCAGCCCGCGATCAAGTGCTGGGCGCGGCCATCACCGCGTATAACAAGGCCGGCGATCAAACCAATGAGCTGCGCTTGGCTGACTCCAAAACTTCGCGGGGAACTCCGCCCGTCGGGGCGGCACGTTACGCGGCGCTCATAACAAGCTCAGGCGGCGATTTGATGGCGCGCATTCAACAGCTAGCCGGTCCTGATCCGAATTTTGTCAATGCCCTGGTGCAGTGGTCGATAGCTCATGGACCGGTCCAATTCGCGCGGCGCGCGGTCCAGGCACGCGGCGGAACGCTCTCTGGATTGTGGACCAACAGCTACACGGCGCTAACGGGGCTTTACTATTTGGATCCGCAAGCCGGGCTGGCGTTCGAAGCGGTGCTGGGTCCGCGAACAGTGGCTGCGGAGTTGAGCGGCGCATACGGCGGCGATTCCCTGAAAGGACGTGAGTGGTTCTACTACGCGGCCCGCTATGGCGATTATCTGAACAATCGCAAACAGACCGATGCGGACGCGCTGCTGCTGGCCAATCTGGAGGCGGCTCCAAGCGCATCGAACAGCTATCTGAGGCTGGGGGATACGTATCGCGATTCAGGCCAAAGCGCCAAGGCCATCGAGCAATATGAGCAAGCGTTGGAGCTGAGCCCTGCGAGCGCGGACATTCTCGACCGGCTGGCAATGGCCAAACGGAAAGACCGGCGAGCCCAGGCGGTCGCTCATTGGCGCGCCGCTTTCAGTTTTTTGGCCAAGCGAGCGGGCGAAGGGCGACTGTCCCCGGAATATTATGAAACCGCCAAAACAATTCTTACGAACGTAAATGAATCCGGCTTGGACAAAGAACTGCGGCCCGATGCCGAGGCGATGCTTCGCGCCTATATTGCACGCAATGGCGGGTACAATTTCAGTTCTTTCCTTGAAGGCATTCTCCACGGCGCGTCAGACCGCAAAGCAGCGTTGGATTGGATCGTTGTACTGACTAACACCCCGGAAGCGCGAAACATTTTGAGCGAATTGCTGCAGTCCGCGCTAATCACAGATGCGGAGAAAGAGCCGCTTTACAAAACGGAGATTGCTCGCGCGCGGGCAACATTGCAGGGAGCCGCCGGTCAGGAAGCAACGGGCGCGTACGAACAACTCCAACAACTGCAGACCCAGTACGTGAGATATCTGGCGGCGGAAAAGCGCAATGCCGACGCATGGAACGCTCTGCTTGAAATAGAGCCGCCGGCCAGCCGCCCGGCGGACGTGGTTCTCAAGATTGGCGCTTTATCGGGGCATCTCAATGAGATTCTTCAGAACTATCGAACCCAACCGGGTACGCAGCCTCCAGGCGGCCAAATCCTGTCTGTAGCCGGCGAGTTAGACACTCAGGGCCACAAGGATCTGGCGCAGCAAATAGAGGAGTACGAATACACACTGGAATTGCGCGGCGATTCGCCGGCCGCTTCCTCTTACCTGGGGTTGGCGCGAGTACGACTTGCGCAGAAACGCAATCAGGAAGCGCTCGCATTGATCCAGGATGCGACGCTGGCTGTGGGAGCCCCTTTTGACAATCTTCCGGCGGCCTCTTCGTTGCTGGAGCAAATGGGCTTGAAGCAGGACGCTCTTGCCTATGCCAAACAGTGGCGGACCGCCGAGCCCTGGAACCCGGAGGCTCAGTTCGCCGTGGCGCGGCTCGCATCGGACAGGGCGCTACTCGACGCGGTGCGGTCTTCGGAGCAAGTCTCTTATGACCTCCGCGCCAAAGCCGCGATTGCCTTGCGCGGTCTGGGCAACTCGATGCCCGGCACGAAGGAACTTGATCTGTTAACGCATTCGACGATTTCACTGGAGGAAGCAGCACAGCCCTATTTCGTGCTTGCGCGGCTCGAGGCGGCGAAGGCCTCAGCTCGTCCTGCCGACCGGGTGAAGTTATATTCAGAGGCGATCGCGATTCAACCGTCTTTGCGTGTAGAACCTCTGGCGCTGGCGGAGGCGGCATTCGATGTTAAAAAAGACGCGTTGGGGCTGTCGGCTTTGGCAAAGTACGAAGCGGCGGGACCAGCGGAAAAGAGTGATCAGGCAGGATTGAGCCGGACACAAGAACTGGCCGCGGCAGTCCATGTGAAACGCCTGGAGTTCAACGCCGCGGTAAATCTTTACGCCCAAACGCTCAGCCTCGCTACAGATCCGGCGGCACGCGGGCGGATAGAAAAACTGCTCGCGGCGGCGCGGGAACAGGCCCGGCTAGAGCGTGATAATCAGGCACGTCAACCGCGAGTCACGCAAGAAGTGCCGCAAGCGACCATTGTGAAAACCCGGCTCCCGGGGCCGAAGGGAAGTGCGGAATGACAAACAAGACGCGGCTCACTTTGTGCGTGTTCGTCCTGGGAGGATTGCTATCCGGTTCACTCTGGCTGAAGGCGCAGCGTACGGATGCCCGGCCGCTTCCGGAGCTGTTGCCGCCCGGGGCACTGCTCTATCTGGAGGCGCGGGACCTTCACAGACTGGTCAGCCAGTGGAACTCATCGAGTGAAAAAGCAACATGGCTGAGGGGAGCCAACTTCCAAGTGCTTTCCCAATCGCGCCTGGTGCAGCGCTTAGGCGAAGCGCAGACCCAGTTTCAAACTGTGGCAGGCATTCCAGTCCAGATGAATTTGCTGGATCAGGTGGCCGGGACACAGTCCGCTTTCGCGTTTTACGATCTGCCCACTTTGTCGTTCATCTTTGTGACGCGGCTCGACGAGGCACAACTCAACGCAACCGATCTCTGGAAGAAACGTACCGGATACCAAACGCGGCAAGTATCCGGCATTTCCTTTTACGTAAAGGAAGGAACGGGCGAAGAAGCCCGCACCGTGGCGTTTGCTTTCTACGAGGGATGGCTGGTGCTTGCAACGGATGCCGATCGAATGGCGCGCACCTTGACTTTACTGGCGCGGCAGCCGGCGGCCTCGCTCGGGGCGGAGGGCTGGTTTAAAGAGGCGCTCGCGCAGGCGCCGGCACAGGGCGGCCTACGGCTGGTTTACGATTTGGCCAAACTCATCCGCACACCCCAATTCCGAACCTACTGGATACACCGGAACAAATCGGAGTTGCAGCCATTTGTTTCCGGAATCTCCGACTTATTCGAGCAACCAAGCGGTTTCGAAGAGCGTCGGGCTTTGATTCGCGGCGCGGCGGCAGCAGGTTCCACACCTGATGGCGCCGCGCTGGCTGAAGTGCTGCAACATGTTCCGGCTGGGGCCTCCCTCTATCGCGCCTGGGCGTTGCCCGATCGCCAAACACTGCGTTCCGTGTTGCAACAGGTAGTCTTGAGCACGCCGTTGCGGAACGAAAGCCTGAATCGCGAAGCACCGCAAGTCACGGCGGAGGCGGGCGTGGCCGGCAGCGTTGCGGATCTCGAAACCCGGATCGACCAAGCCGAATACAAACGCGCTCAACAACAAACGATCGACGAAGTGCAGCGCGCGATTGCCGCGATGCAGCCGGCGGCCCTCTTACACATCCAGACGACCGCACTTTTGGACGACAAGGTATTCCTGCTGCCGCAAAGCGAAGCGGTTATTTTCTGCCGGCATCCCGACCTGGCCGCAATCGAAAAAGCGCTGGACGTAAGTGCCGGCCTGTTAAAAACTGGAAGTCTGGATACTTTGCGCGTCACGGCTATAGGCAACTTACTGGTTCTCAGCCGGATACCGGTCGGCAACACAGAGCCTGGGCCCGTGCTCGGGACGAATG
>DATHIZ010000309.1:0-4249 GCA_035316385.1 Bryobacteraceae bacterium
ATGCCGCCCAAGTCGGAGAAGGGGCTTTTTGAAGGTCCGGGAGGATGAGTGACGCATATAAAAATCGCCGCCCCGCATTTGTATTCGAGGTTCTGCTCGGGTGGTTCCACGGTGAACGACAAAATCTCTGTTTTGCCTTCAATGCCTTTTCTATGCCCTGTAACGCTGGAAATAGCGCGATCAGGTGAGTGGACCATATCAAAATTCGCACTTTGAGGGACAGCGGCCATGACGTTAAGCGTTCTATGCTTGTCAAAATTGTCTAAAACGCCGAGCAGCTCAAGTAGCGGCGGCAGTTCCTTGTGCGGCACGTTATAAGGCTGCACCTTTTCAATCTCAGACTGAACAGCCTGGCTCAGGGATTTAATTCGGTCTTTGTTTCTCTTCTCGTTGAACTTGTCCGCGTCGCTAAAAATTGGAAACTGAAGTTTGGCCTCGTCTTCAGGGGGGTTTAAGCCCGTTTCATGAATAGCTATTCCATAGATGAGACTGTCGAGTGCTGAACGCAGATTATGGATGCAATCGCCGGAAATGAGCGACCACCTGTTCAGCGGCGGCGGGTTAACTATCTCTGCAAACACCGTATGATGTCGGCCTTCAGCGTCCTTCTCTTTCGTCATTGCCATGGGGTTTGTTTTTAGCCATGCCATGACTTCTGTTTCCAGAGCGCCGAAGTGCTCTTTTGCGCGTTCGATTTTTAATTGCCAACTCGTGGGATTGCTGCGATCCATATTTTACTTCTTGAAAACCTAATGCATTGTGTGCCTGATTTGAGGCGCGGACTAGGGCGAACGATCCGCGCTAGGTGGATTCCCACGGATTAAAAACCGGAACCCGCGCCTTCTCGAAGTCCTTCAGATTGCGCGTCACGATCGTCAGGCCGTGATGGAGGGCCGTGGCCGCAATGATAAGGTCGGGCTGCGAAAACGTATGGCCTATTTTCCGGCCTTCCTCGACCAGGAGACGCCATTCCAGCATGATGTCTTCGGTGATCTCAAGAACGCGTCCCGTGAACATTGGTCGCACGGTATGGGTAAGCCAGTGGGTCAGGATGACGCGGTCATTCGGGTCGGTGGCTTTTTCGATGCCGAACCGGATTTCAGCCAGCGTTACCGTGCTGACATGAAGCTGTTTGGCGGGAACGCTGGAAACAAAAGCCACGACCTTTGCGTCAGGCTTGGCGCGGCGCAACTCCGACAGGACATTGGTGTCCAGCAGCCACGCCATCAGAACGTAACGTCGCGTACCGGCATCGGGTAGCGCTCGGGCTCAATATCGATGTCCTTTAAAGGGCAAGCCTGCATAGCCGCCACCAGATCCGCGCCAGTAGGTTCATCGTTGCGTTCCGCAACTGTAGCGCTAATCAGGGCGTGCATTAAAAAATCCTCGACGCTTCGGAACGCGCCGCTTTGCATACGCTCCTGAATAAAGCTTTCGAGTTCCGGTTGATGGATTTCGATGTTCATGATCGCGCGTCCTTCTCTATCTTTTTAAGGATAAGGCATTTAGGCGGTTCTGTCACGCATTCAAGGGGTGCGTCGGCTGCGCCGACCAGGCTCTCTAGGCGCAAGCGCGCCCCGAGCCGCCATGGCGTCTCGGCCATCCGGTGACGATACTTCGCGTGAAGACAAAGACGGGGCTTGATGCCCCCTACCTCGGCTCCGGTGGCAACGCGCCTCATGGAGTCATCAGTCCCAAGTGATCGCAGGGAGCATCTTCTAAATCCTGCTCAATTCCCAAATACCTCTCCGTGGTGGTTAATGAAGCGTGGCCATAGGAAAGTTGAATTTGTTCAATTTTTGCCCCGCCTTTGTGAGCCAGTTTCCCGTACGTTCTTCTTAAATCGTGAGGGCGGAAATCGACGCCAAGCAGTTCCGCATACTCCACTACCACAGAGTAAATGGAAGGAGCGGACATGCCGGCCCCCACAAATCTTCCCCCCTTATTCACTTTGCCCAAGACTGGACCTTCTTTGATCGGCATGGCTTCCAGCCAGAGCGCGACAGCCTGTTGAGTCCAATCCGGAATGGCCGCGGTCCGCAGGCGTCCGCCTTTCCCTACCAGATCAACCAAACACCAACGCCCGTCCCGCTGCTGCATCTGGTCTCTTAATAACGTCGCCAATTCTTCCCGCCGCAGACCGGCGCTTACAAACAGCGTCAATAGTGCGCGGTCGCGCTTGCCTTTCAAAGTTTCGATGTCAGGCAAACTGAGCAGTTTTTCGGCCTGCGTGCGGGTCAACCAGTTCCCTGCCCTGGTCCCCAGCACCTTGGCCCCTTTGACCGAGCGGATCTCACTGACCTTGGCTTCCGGCAGCCATTCTTGCGCGGCGGCTTCTTCGGCCAGCTTGCGGACCGCCGCCAAGCGCAGATTGATCGTGCGCGGCGCCAAGGCGCGCGCTTCGAGGGAAACCCGGTACCGTTGCATTAAGCTGCGCGAAAACGCTTCTCCGGCCGCCGCCGCACCCCACCAATCGAAGAATTGTTCTACGCCCCTGCGGTACACCCGCTGCGAGGTTTTACTCGGCACGCTATTCACCACCAACTCCACCAGCGGCAGGAGCGCCGACGGCGCCGGGGCCGGAGAAACGGGAGCGGGTAGTAGAGTTTCTTCGCTCATCACGTCGGCTCTCCAGGTCCGGTTGCTTGGAGGTCACCAGTTGTGGCCTCCCACGAAGCGGCCAGTTCCAAGGCCAATTGCTCCCCCGTATCCGGGTGTTGTTCCCGCCACAAAGCGAGGAGCAACGGCGGCAGATAACGGTCTAGCCGCTCCAACCGCTCGACCGTGGCATGACAGGCCGGACACAGCGTGATCAGCCATTTCTCCTGGTCGCAGCCGGGCCGCCGGTGATGCACCACATTGGTCGGATCCCCGCACGTCCGGCAGCACTGTCCATCCCGCGCCAACACATTCGCCTTCGCGCCGGCGAAATAGCTGTCGTCATGGTAAGCCGCGTCATAGCAACGCCGACACAGTCCACGCGCGCAGATCTCTTCGCTGCCACACGCCAGGCAGAACAAGAAGCGTTGCGGCAGACGTTTTGGCCACGGCACTCGGCGTTTCGCAGAAAGGACGGGAGCGGCACTAACCATGTGAACCTTTCCTTACTCCGTGGTCACGTGGCCATTCTCGGCCGTCGGGAACCCGATCCGGCGTTTCGGCTCGACCGTCTGCGGCCCGGCCTCCGGCGGGGCTTCGATCAAGTGCTGAATGGTGTCAAAGACCCGGTGAACTTGCGCGGAGTGTTCGGCTTGCCGCCATTCCAGTTGTTCCAGCCGCCGCCCAATTTCCTCATGGGTCGTCAGAAGCTGGCGGAGCCGCACAAAGGTACGGGCGACGGCAATATTGACGAGAATGGCGCGTTCACTGGTCAAGACCGAAGAAAGCATAGCGATTCCGTGTTCGGTAGAAGCTTTGGGTGTGTACTTCCGGTGCTGGCGGCGCTTTAAGATCGCACTTTGCGATTTTAGAGCTTGCACCTCCCGAGCCTCAGCCGGCGTGAGGGGAAATAGGAAATCCTCGGGAAAGCGTTTGGCATTCCGCTTTACCACTTCGTTCAGGCGGCCGGTCGGTACACCGTAGAGTTCGGCCAGGTCAGAATCCAGCAAGGACCTTGTGGCCGCGGATGCGACAAATGCGGCTTTCCATGAGCGTGGCGGCCAGTTCCTGGGAAGAATCGGGCATTTCGGCTTAAAAACAGTGTACAGCGGTGTGGAAGCGAAGACAAGGCAAATTGGAAATGAGAATGAACCTTCTCGCCTGCTAAATGGTCGCCACATTCCGGCCAGATTTGCCTTATGTACTACATAGGCTCTTAAATGTAATAAACAGAGAACAATCAACTTATAAAGCTTCGGCCAGCAACGAGTCACGACGTCGTATGCGATTGGGATTGTATATCCCGCCCTTCTCCATTAAGGTAGGGCTTTTTCGGGCGTTTCACCATCTCTGCTCACGCCAACGGCGAGGAATGTGACGTTCGGATTTGCCTTGTAACGCTTATAGGAAAGTGTCAGAACGCGGGACCGGAAGGAATGCGGTTCCCGGCGTCCGCTATTCTGAATTGCCAACGGTTCCTCAATGATCTGTTCTCATTGCCAGTCCCACGTCCTCCAAAAGCTGAATCGCACTACTGCTCTCGGTTACCCAGTGTTCCGTTGTGGCAATTGTCACCGCAAATCTAATGAACGAACCGGCACTCCATTCAATTACCTCGAGTTTCCCACTGACATCGTGTTCCAGATCGTAT
>DATHIZ010000310.1:0-14772 GCA_035316385.1 Bryobacteraceae bacterium
CCGGCGGCTTCGGCGACGTCGGTAAATGTACCGTCATGGTTGTTGTGATATAAGCGGTTCTTCCCGTAATTTGAGACGTAAAGGTCGGACCAGCCGTCGTTGTCATAGTCGCCCACGGCAACTCCAAATCCCCACCGCCCGTTTCCCACGCCGGCCTTGACCGTCACGTCGCTGAAGGTTCCATTGTGATTGTTATGAAACAGCGCGGCTTGGGGCGCGTTGGCTTTTCCGCTCAGCGCGTCAAAAGTCGAGCCATTCACCAGGTAGATGTCGAGCCAGCCGTCGTTATCGTAATCGAGCAGCGCAACGCCCGAGCCGGTGGTTTCGAGGATATAGTTCTTCTGGGGCGTGCCCATGGTATGACGCCATGAAGTGAGTCCGGCCGCCGCGGCTATGTCCTTGAAAATGACCGGTCCGGTCTTGACGAAGCCGCCCGCCGAGATGGGCCGCTTCTCGGAATCGAGAACTGGAGCAAAAACGCCGCGCGTTGCCGAACCACCCGTACTTTGCGGGTTTGGCGGAACGCGGGCGCCCGGCATGCTTGGCGGATTTTTTACTTGCTCTTTCGGAACAGTTGCTCCCTCTTGTGCTCGCAGAAGAGTGCAGGAACAGGCGAACAGCAACAGAGCTTTACGCATAATTGAAGACCCGGGACGGTTAGTGGAATTGTATAAGCTGCGCATGGGGAAAGCAAGCGGAATCAGTCCGATAACATGTTACAGATACAGGGAGACCATTGCGTTCCTTTCTCAGTTTGCCTGCGTCGCTGCTCTTGGCCGGCGGGATGTTGGTTTCGCTCTCGGACGGACAAAAATTGCCCCCGTCCGCGCTCATGCAGCAACCCCCAATTCAGCAACACTATGACGCTGCCTATCGCTTTCAATCCACTGGGGATTTAGGGCGCGCCGGCTCCGAATACAAGCTCTTTCTAGCGGAGGCGCTGCACCGGCTGGCAAATGGGCGCGCCAATATTGGCGAGTATGCCGAGGCGATTCCGCTCTATGAAGAAGCGCTCCAGCTTGCGCCCGGCGATTCGGTCTTGCGGTTGGACTATTCAGGAGCAGCTTATGACGCAAAGGACCTGCCGAAGGCCAAGCTGCTGGCGAGGAACGCGCTGGATGCGAACCAGTTTGGCAAGAACCAGAGTGAGGCTGCCAACGACCAGAATGCAAAGGCTCATCTGGTGTTGGGCCAGGTCTTTATGGAAACGGGCCAGCCGCAGGAGGCAGTTACCGAGTTCAAAGCAGCGGTTGCCGGCAATCCGAAGTTTGAGAATGCATACGCGTTGGGTACTGCCTATCTTTCCCTACTCGACAAAGAGAGTGCGGCAGCGGTCTTCGCGAAAATCGTGGCTGGACTTGGCGACACCGCAGAGGTCCATATGGAATTTGGCCGCGCGTATGGAGAAGCCGGCTATCCCGAGGAAGCGATTGTAGAGTTCAAGAAGGCCATCGCCAAGAACAGTAAACTGCCCTTTGCGCACTATTCGCTGGGCGCCGCTTATCTCAACCGAGCGGGAGACAGCGCTTTCCCGCTGGCCGAGCCGGAGTTTCGCAAGGAACTCGCCATCCATCCGGATAATGCCCTCAGCTATCCGCAACTGGGCCGTATCGCTATGAGCCGGCACGACTATAAGGAAGCGGAATTTGATCTGAACCGCGCCGCCACGCTGGATCCTGCCAATCCGGACAATTTTCTGATGCTGGGCCGGCTCTATACAGACATGAACCGCACGGCCGATGCGATCACGGCGCTGCGAAAGGCGATTGCCACGACGACGGATCCATCGCGGAACCGCTACTCAATCCAACTGGTGCATTACCGGCTTGGCCGTTTGCTGGTGCAAAGCGGGGATGTGGAGGCGGGCAGAAAGGAAATGAAGCTGGCGGAGGCTTTGCTGCTAGAAAGCAAGCTGCACGATGAATCGAGGATGGAACGCAAGCCGACCATGGCCGCTCCCCTCCGGCAGACACACGTGGCGGCGCCGGTAGACGTGGAGGCGGAGAAGTCGTTTGAACATCAGGCCGCACCGCTTATGGCGGGGAGCTACAGCAATCTGGGATTGATTGCGGCCGTGAGCCGGGACTATGCGGAGGCGATTGGCTATTTTGAGCGGGCCGCGCAATGGAATCCGGGGCTGGAGGCGTTGGATACGAACTGGGGTAAGGCCGCTTTTGCCGGGCGTCAGTACGAGAAGGCCACCGGCCCGCTGAGCCGCTCTCTGCAGGCGCATCCGGACGATGTGCAAGTGCGTTCGATGCTTGCCGTGAGCCAGTACATGCTTCACGATTACGGCAGAGCTTTGCAGACGTTCCAGCCCATGGAAGCCGAAGCAGAGAAGATTCCTTTGCTGGCGTCAATGCTGCATGGCGCGCGAGGCGAGGAGTATGCGAGGGGCGGAAGCCATCAGCAAGCCGTGGACGAACTACGCACGGCTCTACGCCTGAATCCTGCCGACGCCGGAGCGAAGCATACTCTTGCGCTCAGTTTGATCGCGCTGGGGCAAAAGGCGGAAGGCGATAAGCTGCTGGCCGAGCTGGCCGCGGCGCAGGCTCCCGCCAAGCAGGATTAAGAACTTAACTGCCGGGATGATATTCCCGCTCGGTGTGCCCCTGCAGTTGCGAGCGATAGAAATACACTTCGCGGAAATTGCCGGTGGTGTAGCGCTTGGCCTGATCGTTGAAGTGCGGCGAATTTGGATGGCCGCTCTCGCCGCCCGCCGTCACGGCCATGGCCCGTACTTTGTCTCCGAATTCAACCACAGCGACGAAGCTGTTGCCGCTCGTGCCGTACCATTTCTTCGTGCCTGGATATGCGCGGGCGCCGAATGATGCCAGCGAGCCCCATTGCGAGGAGACGAAACCGACAGGAATGCTCGGTCCCGCGTCGTTGAACGGCTGGACGATGTCGCTTGTGAGCCTCTGGAAGCGGTTGATCTCTCCCCAAGGCATTTTCCAAGAGCCGAAGTCCGTTGTGAGTTTGTCAGAGGCTGCCGCCAACGATTGCAGCAGTTGGCTCGCCGGCAACTTGCTGCCGGCGTACTCTTCAACGGATAAACCGGCTTTTCGCGCATCGGCGAATACGTGCCGCCGGATCTCCTCAGCCCAGAACACCGCGAGCGACGTGGGGACAGAGGTCACGCCCCAGCGAAAATCCCAGGCGCGCAGCAGTGCAATCTGTTCGGCCAACTTCGCTTTCAGCGGATCACCGGCCGGCGCATCATCCCAGGCTTTGATCAGAGCGGGCATCGGCTTCTCAAACCATGGAAGATAGCTATCGAACGCCGCGGCGATGAGGGAATTGAGGGTAAAGTCTTTCTTGTCCCGCAGTACGCGGATGGCGTGCAGTCCACGCGCGGATTCGGCGCCGTTCTCTACGTAGGCGGGGTAGTCGTCCTTTTTCGGGCTGCTTGGCCCAGCGGCGGACCATGGCCAGTTGTTGCAGTTGTACAACCATCCGCTCTTGGGGTTCAGCAGATGAGGTGTCTCGTCCACGGCAAGCAGCCCTTGCCACTCGGTCGCCGGATTGCTGCCATCGACCGGCTTGGTCCAATTAAAGCTAGTGTCGCGCTTAGGAATGAAGTTGCCGTGGAAGTAGGCGATGTCACCGTCGGCGTCGGCAAAGATCGTGTTGTTCGATGAGTTCGCCTTAAGTTCCATCGTCTCGCGGTATGTTTTGTAGTCCTTCGCCTTGGTGCGTACGTAGGATTGCGTCAGCGCCTTCACCGGCTCCTGCATCAGCCGGACACTTACCCATCTACCGTTCTCTTCGCGCACTATGGGCCCGTGATGAGTTCGATAGACGGCGAATTTCTTTTCAGCCATTCCGCTTCCGGTCTTGTACGGGATTGTGATCTCGGTCGTCACCAGAGGGCGCTCCTCGTTCCCGTACTTGTAATAGAAACGGCCGCCTTTTTTCTCTATCGTCTCGAGATATTCGTCCGTCGCATCAACGCCGCTCGACGTATGCATCCAGCCGGCGCGTGGATTGAATCCTTGGTAAATGAAAAACTGGCCCCACGTCACGGCGCCGTAAGCATTCAGTCCTTCGTCGCTCGCCATCTGTAACTCGGAGCGGAAGAAGAAGGAGGTGTGGGGATTGATCAGCAGTAGGGCGTGGTGCGCGGCGGTGTTCGAAGGCGCGATGGCCATCCCGTTTGATCCGGTAGGCTCGGCGGGTTGGCTTTCGTCGATTGGAAGAGACGGAGGAAGCGCCCGGCTCACTAGTTTTGACGCTTTGCCATAGAACGCCTCCAGCTGGGGGATGTTCACGTGTTCAATGTCGCCGCCGATGCTTCCTTCGCTGAAGCTAAGGGCCATCCAGGGTTCGAATCGCTTGATGACGAGAGGCTTCACGCCGGGGTGCTTTAACAGGTAATAGTTCAGGCCGTCGGCGAACGAATTCATGAGCGTCTTCAACCACGCGGGACTGGCTGCGTACTGCGTTTTCAGCACGGCAGGGTCAATGAAAAGCTTCATTCGCAGGTCCTGGTAGATCTTGGATTCACCTTCGGCCTCAGCCAATCGCCCCATGGCATTGATGTAATTTGTCTCGACGCGATTGAAGTCGTCCTCGGCCTGGGCGTAGATCATGCCAAACACCGCGTCGGCGTCCGTTTTTCCGTAGACGTGGGCAATGCCCCAATCGTCGCGGACGATGGTGATCCGCTGGGCTTCCTTCTCCCAACGAGCGGATTCCGGGGAGCCCTGAAGGGCGAAAGCTGCTGCAAAGAGGAGAACGAGTTTCTTCAGGTTGAGTTTATTCTTTGAGTCCATTTGGGGATTGTGTTGCCACCCAATGCCTCAACCGTCTGGACGTGGACGCGCCGAGCCTGATGCCTCCGGCAGTAATTGGTGGTGCAAGTAGTGTAGCGCGACGGACCGTCAAAAGCTCTACGCGAACAGGCGCGCTCTGGCGGCCGACTCGCTTCGCTGCAGAGGCCGGAAGAAAGGCTTGCGAAACGAAGTGTCACCGAGGATGATGGCATCGGCCAGGCTGGCTAATGTGCGGCGAGACTCGCGCGCGTACCGAACCAGCAGCGCCAGAGCTTCTTTGTCCGTGACGCCGCGAAGCTCAGCCAGAATTCCCGTGGCCCGATGGACCGCTATTCTCATGTCCAAGCGCCTTCGCAACCGGTCGAGCGTAGCGAGCTGTGTATCTCGCTGGGCTTCGAGCATGAAACGGTTCAGCAGCAGTGCTACCTGCTGGCCCAAGAAGCGCGCGAAGCGAAGCGGGCTTTCCACAGTCTGAATCCGGGGCTCGAAATAAAGCTGGAGGCGGCCCCAGGACCGGCCGTTCGCTTCGACGAACGCCGTGGCGGATCCGCACAGAACCGGCGCGGTCGAGGCGTACCATTCCAGCCTTTCTAGAGGCGGTAATAGGACGGTTGGCGTGATCTGAATTTTGTGGAGCCCGGGCACGCGCAAGGCGGTTTCGGCTAGGCCTTCCAGACCTGAATCCAGGTCTTCGGCGGTCAAGGCAAGGCCGGAAATGGCACGAAGCGATGCGGCTTCGGCCAGCGGATAACGGGCAGGTTGAGAAAGCTGCGATTGCAGTAAGGCACTCATTCTTATACTCCTTTGACTTGTTCCCGGACAGAAAAGATTCTGGGGTTCAGTTACAACAGGGACAAAAGTTGGTTGCACCTGAAGCGTGGAGGGAGAAGAGTAATGGCATAATCTACCGAATCTAGATGGAGATTAGCACATTTTGTAGCTGCTGGTCAATCGGGATCGTTGACAATGCCGAGCTATGTGCCTATTCTCTATCTATGAAGTGGACAATCTGGAAATGGACAGTCGGTTTGAGCCTTGCTATTCTGCTCGCTTTTACTGCGGCAGCGCAACCGGCCGGCGGCTCCGAGCCTCTGACTGGCCTCTGGGACGGTACGGTCCTTTATGGCGGCTACAAAATTCCATTCCCCATCGAGTTCTCCCAAAAAGGAGCCGATGTTACAGGGTCATTCTTTAACGGTAACGACCGGGTGACATCAACGGGAGGAAGGCTGGCGCGGCCAATGTGCTGACGCTGAATTTCGACCACTACGCGACACGCCTGAACGCAACGCTCGCGGATGGAATTATTAAAGGGACGTACGGCAATGCCAAAAAAGGCTTTCATGACTTCGAGGCTAGACCGCATCAGAATGTCATGTCCTCCGCCGCAAGGGCTCCCGAAATTGGCGGCGTTTGGGATCTTCCCAATGAGAGCCCGAAAGGGGAGCACGCGTGGCGATTAATCATTCAACAGAGTGGACCGGAGGTTTCCGCAGCCATACTACGCGTCGACGGCGATATGGGAGCGTTGCGCGGGAGTTTTAGCGACGGAAAATTTGTCCTCAATCATTTCGATGGCGCACGCGCGGCTGTGCTGGAGATTGTTCCGAAAGCCAACGGAACGCTCGATGTGGAGCTGAAAGGATTCAACAATCCGGCCAAGCATTTCACGGCGGTGCGCCTGGAAGCAGCAAATGCCAAAGGGCTTCCGTTGCCCACGGATCCTGACGACCACACGCGTCTCAAAGATCCCAACGAGCCTTTGCAATTCAACTTCCCCGACTTGAATGGGAAGCTGCTTTCGAATACCGACCCGCGATTTAAGAACAAAGTGGTAATTGTCAACATCACGGGAAGCTGGTGCCCCAACTGCCACGACGAGGCGCCATTTCTATTGGAACTCTACCGCAAATATAAGTCGCAGGGTTTGGAAATTGTGGCACTTAATTTTGAAGAGCCCGAGCAGCGGAAAGATCCGGCCCGGCTGCAGGCCTTCCTCAAAAAATACGGAATTGAGTACACGTATCTGGTCGCCGGCGAACCGGCGGAACTCCAGGCCAAACTTCCACAGGCGGAAAAGCTGAATTCCTGGCCCACGACTTTCTTCTTGGGCCGCGATGGTAATGTGCGCGCTATTCATGCCGGTTTCGCCGCGCCCGCCAGCGGTGAATTTAACGTTGCCCTGCGCAAAGAAGTGACCGAAAGAGTGGAAAACCTGTTGTCGGAAAACGTTCTGGCCTCGCGTTGATCCGGGCTCGAGTCTGGAAAGTTGATCCGGAACGGTAAGCCTATTGCGGCGCCCTACTCGCGGCAACGATATCGCGGAGGCTTTGGTGAATTCCCGCTAGTCCCCGCAGACTTTCCTCAGGAGACCACTTTCGCCCGGCTGCACGATAGGTCCTAGATCGTGTTCTACCGGCAATAGAGCTGGCCGCCACTTTGCGCCATATTCTGTGTTACGCAAGTTTCCATTCGCCGTGATTCTTGATTTCTTGGTACATCGCGTCGGGCGCGAGGTCGAGCTCACCCGGCCAGGTTACTGCACCGTGTTCCACATAGACCTCCACAAACCGGGCTGGGTCGGCCAATTGCGCGAAGACGCCAGCGGCGGGAGAATGCACCGGCGCAATCATCTCCACTTGGCCTTCTACTCCGTCAAAGAAACGGACGTGCAGACGGAATCCATCGAGTGCGGCAACTTCGGCCACATCATCCGGGATGGGTTGCATACGATGGGGGAATTATGGAAGAGGATCGATTTTCGCGGGTTTCGCTCGACGTTCGCATAACAACCAGTTTTCCATAAGTTGGGCCTGATGGAGCTGCGCTCATTCCAGCACCAGTCGTTCCGCTGTCCGAGGCATCGGCTCAGTTAGCCAACTGCCGCCGTGATTTCGCCATGCGTACAGCGACTCGCATGGCCTGCTTCATGCTGTGAGCATCGGCTTTGTTTTTGCCCGCGATGTCGAAGGCCGTGCCGTGGTCGACGGACGTGCGGATGATCGGAATACCGAGCGAAATGTTGACCGTGCCCTCGAAATCGATCAGCTTCATGGCGATGTGGCCCTGATCGTGATACATCGCGACCACCAGGTCGTGCGCGCCGCGCGAGGCTTGCAGGAAAATCGTGTCGCCGGCGTGCGGGCCCGTGCATACAATGCCTTGACTGCGCGCCTGCTGAATGGCCGGTAGAATCGCCTGCTCATCCTCGTGCCCAAAAAGTCCATGCTCGCCGGCGTGCGGGTTCAAGCCGCAGACCGCTATGCGCGGGTGGTCGAAACCGAGCAGCTTCATGGCCGCATTGCCTAATTCGATGGTGCGAAAGATACGCGCGGTATCCAGTTCGCAGGCGCGGCGCAAAGGAACGTGCGTCGTCACGTGAATGGTGGAGAGCCGCTCGCTGGATAGCAGCATTCTTGACTCCGTTGCGCCGCAGAGTTCCGCGATGTATTCGGTGTGTCCGGAGAAAGAACGGCCGGAAAGCGTCACGGCTTCTTTATTTAAAGGCGCGGTTACCATTGCGTCCGCTTCGTTCGCGAGACACATCTCGGTGGCGGTTCGCACATAATCGACGGCAGCCTGGCCGTACACACCATCCAGTTTGCCGAACGTAAACTCTCTTTCCGGCGGCAGGCTGTGTACGTCTCGCAGTTCCGCGCTGCCGAGCGATAAGCCGGTGAAGGTCTTCGCCAATTCCAGAACATTCGAATCGCCGACCACAATCCAGCGCGCCAACGGCGCCAGTTCGGCATCGGCCAGCGCCTTCAAAACGATTTCGGGTCCGATGCCCGAAGGGTCACCCATGGTGAGAGCCACTACCGGAAGGGCAGTATTTATGTTTTCAGACATGTAAAAAAATCCGCTACTTTTATTAGATCCGCTTCGCGGCCAAACGCTCCGGACTTGGTGGCAATCAAGAATCCATCGAGCAGCCCGCCTCGCAGCGTTCCCCAGGGTAAACCGGCCACTATTTGATCCGCAACTTCGATCTCGCGCGCTTCTACCGCACGGCAAACGGCAGCCGCTGTGTCGCCGCCGGACAGCACGATGGCTCCCGCTCTACCACGTATATGCCGCAGCAAAAGTTGCAAGCGTTCGCGAGGTATCTGGTCGCGCGGTATGCGCAAAACGACGTGATGGCCTCGCTCCAAGGCGCCAAGGATATCTGCTGGATCGCAGGATCCGGCGTGAATCTCGCTCGTGTAGCGCTCCTTTCGCAATGCCGCAACTTGAGCGGTGGTGACGGCGTGATCGGAGCCGATGCAGAAGAGTACAGGCAGTTCCCCAGGGACGTTAGATTCCCGCACCATAGCTCCAGGGAACAACACGCCCGCCAGCGCTGAAGCCAAGCCGCCGGAGCCAGCCCAAAGAACGTTCCTGCCCGTAGCCAGTACCTCGGCGACCATGAGTTCGAGCTCGTTATGCGCCATGATGTCGAGCGAGATAACGCGCGCGCCCTTCTCGATTGCCTGGGCAAGCGTGCCGGGCGCGATATGCGTACACTGTTCGAGTCCCTGGCCGCGGAGCAAGGCCGCTACTTCCAGCCGTTCCCACGTGGCATCGCCATGAACTTCCAAATGACCATCCCGGACAGTACGGCCCATTTCAGGAAACGCCGGGGTCACGATGGCGAGGTCGCAGCCGAACGCTTCCAAAGCCGCCAAGACTTCGCGGCCTGGATTGCCGCGCAGCAGCGAATCGATTTTTTTGAAAATGATCTCGGGATTTGTGGGCGAAGTCAGCTCCGCGAGCCGGCGGATGCGTTGCTCCATCTCTGCCACGTCAGCATCACGGGTTTCGGTATTGAAAGCGTGGACACGTGCGGTGCGCGGATGGCGGGGACTAAAGTCCAGATGCACGACGGAGCGGACACCGCGCAGCTTGAAATGCACCGCGGAATCACAGGCGCCGGTGAGGTCGTCGGCTATCAATACGCAGTTCAGCAAGGTTCGCGCTTCTAGGGCATCATCGCACGCGCGCGGCTTGCCTATGCTGTAAAGTTACAACCAACGTTTGCAGGCATACTGGGCCAAAAACGGCTATGCTGGTGCGGTAAGCTATCGCGATTGGGTTACGCCATGGGAAATAAGAATTTGCCGGCGGTGCAGCGCCGAACGTTTGTAGGGGCAGTTTTTGCGGGTTTAGGCATCACGGGCGCCTATGCCAAAGCGCCGAAGCCGGAAACGGGAAGTACGCCCATGCGTAGTTTTGGCAGGACCGGGCAAAGGCTGACCGTGATTGGCCAAGCCGGTTCCCGTTTGGCTTTGCTGCGGACCAAGGAACGCGCCAGAGTTCAGGTGCAGCATGCCTATGATCTCGGCCTCAACTATTTCGATTGCGCACGCTCCTATTGGGACGGCCATTCCGAAGAGGTCTATGGCGATGTGCTCTCCGGCGTGCGCAAAGAACTATTCATCACCACAAAGACCACCAAGCGCACGAAACAGGGCGCCGAGGACGAACTGCATCTCTCCTTAGCAGCGTTGAAAACCGATTACATCGATCTGTGGCAGATGCACGCCATTCAGAGTCAGGCGGAAATAGACCAGATTTTTGCGCCGGGCGGAGCCATGGAGACTTTTGACGCGGCGCGCAAAGCGGGTAAGTGCCGCTTTATGGGCTTCACTGGACATTTTGATCCCAAGATTCATGTCGCCATGCTGAAGGCATACGACAAATGGGATTCCATTCTTATGCCGCTACACGCCGCTGACCCGGCTTACCTCAGCTTTGAGAAGATCACGCTGCCGGAGGCGGTGGAGCGCGGCATCGGCATTCAAGGGATGAAGGTGTTCGGGAACGCGTTCCTGCTGCGGGTGCTGAATGCGGAGGAGTGTTTGCGCTACACGCTCAGCCTCCCGATTCATTGCTCGCCCGTGGGCTGCAGCACGCTTGGCCAGTTGGACGACGATGTGCGGTTTGTCAAGTCATTCAAACCCTACACGCCGGCGGAAATGGAAGATCTGCGGAAGCGCGCAGTTACTGCCGGACCGGGCGGCGCGACAGGTCCAGCGCTCGAATACTGGAAACGCGCTGACGAACATGCCTAAAACGGCTGCTTGAGCATGCTTTCTGTGAACAAGCTCCGACGTAACTTAAAATCTGATGCTGAACCGACGCACATTGTTAAAAGCAGGCGTGAGCGCGCTGCCGCTTGCCTCCAAAGGAATGGAATTGGGCTCCGCAACAGCGGAGTTCACCGCATCCGCCGCCCCAACCAGCGCGCCGGCCGATGTTCCGTGGCAGCGCCGCATCCGCCGCATCGGGCAATTGAACATGACCGAGCACGATCCGGTCAGCATGAACGTAGAGGAATGGGCGAATTATTTTGCCAGCTTGAAAGTAGATGTGGTGCCCGTGAGCGTCACCGGCATTATGGCGTTCTATCAGACCAAGGTGCCCTTTCACCGCAAGGGCCAATTTCTGGGAGACCGCGATTTCTTCGGCGATTGCTGCAACGCGGCGAAGAAACGCGGAATACGCGTGATTGGCCGCATGAGCCCTGATCTGAACTGGGAGGATGCCTTTCAGGCGCATCCGGAATGGTTCATGCTCGACAAAAATGGCAAGCCCCTTCCTAACGCCGACGATCCGCGCTTGCTCAAAACGTGCATGTTCTCGCCGTACATGACCGAGTACATGACGGCCATCATGAAAGAGGTCAATTCACTCTACGACGTAGACGGCCTATTTACCAACGGTTGGCCGCCTCTAGGTAACTTGCCTACTTGCTATTGCAGAAGTTGCAAAGATCTGCCGCCTCCGGGCACCCCCGCGTTTTGGGATAAGTTCAATGAGCGGACCATCTATCTTTGGAAGCTGTACGACGGCATTGCCAAAGAGAAGAAGCCTTCTAATTTCTTCTTCGCGAATTTGGGCGGCGGCATCCACTCTGGGCCAAATCTGGTGGACCTGGGCAACGTTTGCGAATGGTTCCAATGCGACAACCAGGGACGCGGTGGCGACGATACGCCGGTTTGGGGCTGCGCGCTGCAAGGGCGCGTATGTAACGCGGTGCAAAACGGTAAGATGGCGACCAATGTTACGGGCGCCTGGTCCACCGGAACGATTCGCTGGCGCAATGTTTCGAAATCGATGCCCGAAGCGGAGATGTGGCTGGACGCCACGGTTGCGAGCGGCATGGTGCCTTACTGGCACTTCATTGGCGCTGAAAACGGGTTGGGCGAAGATAGCCGCTGGCACGAACCAGGGAAGCATTTTTTCGATTGGACTGCCAAGCACGACCGGCATTTCGTGAATAAGAGTTCGATCGCCAAGCTAGGCGTGGTGATGGGCCAGCGGTCGCATCTCTTTTATGACCCTCCGCATGGCGCGGCAAAAGGGACGTACATGACGCAAGCGATCAATGGCATGTACTATGCCCTGCTGGAAGGCCGTTTCTTCTTCGATCTTGTTCACGAGGATAAGCTGGAGCCGGAGCAACTGAGCAAATATACTGCTCTGGTGTTGCCGAATACCGCGCTGCTCAGCGACAAACAGTGCCAGCAGTTGCGCGCCTATGTGGATGCCGGTGGATCGCTCTTGGCGACGTTTGAAACCAGCATGTATACGGAGCGGAATGAACGCCGCGCGGATTTCGGACTCGCCGATGTGTTTGGCATCCATAAGGCCGGCGAGGTGAAGGGCACAGTGGGCAACGGCTACTACGCGCGTATTGAAAAACAGCATCCGGTGTTGGCAGGTTTCACGAATACGCACTGGCTGCCGGGCGCCGAACACCGGTTGCCGATTGCTCCGGTCGACGGCCCGGTGTTAACAGTGGTGCCGAACTTTGTCGCCTATCCGCCTGAACTCTCCTGGCCCACCCAACCACATACGGACGAACCCGCTTTGGTGCTGCGTGAAAAAGGGAAAAGCCGCCTGGCTTATTTCCCCGGAGATATTGATCACACGATGTGGAGAACCGGCCATACCGATTTGAGCCGGCTGCTGCAGAATTCTATTCGCTGGGTGCTGGGCGGAAACCATCCTGTTTCCATTGAAGGCGATGGATTGATTGAATCCTTTGCTTGGGAAACGGAAGCCGGATTTGCGATCCACGTTCTGAATTACACGAATCCCAATGCGCATCGCGGCTGGATTCGAGGCTTTCATCCGCTTACTCCGCAAAAAGTGCGCATGACTATGCCACGCGGAAGGCATGTTACTCGCATCGAGTTGTTGCGCGCTGGGATCGATCTGCCGGTGCGCATGACGGGCGATGCCGTGGAGTTCACCATTCCGAAAATTTTGGATTATGAAGTGGCGGCGCTGTATTCGGCTTGAGCGCGTCATGTTACTACGAAGGTTCCTCTCGGCTGCCGTCCTCGTGATGCTCTGCCTTCCTTGCGTGGAGGCAGGGCAGGTAACTGTAAATCCTTTCGCGCAGGATGCTGGCAGGCGTGCCGCCGGTCAAGCCAGATTCCGGCAGCTTTGCAGCAGTTGCCATGGAGTGAATGGCGAGGGCGGCCAGGGTGAAGGGCATGGCCCGAACCTGGTCAAGAATTCGGAGGTCCGGCGCTTCAAAGACAATGGGATCTTTCAAATTATTCACGATGGCATCTCCGGTACGGCTATGCCTGCTTTCGCGCTTCCAGAGCCGCAAATCTGGGAGTTGGTGACCTTCGTGCGCAGCCTGAGCGCTCCGGTCATTACTATGAACCTTCCTGGAGATCAGAAAAAAGGCGAAGCCCTGTTATGGGGAAAAGGAGCGTGCGGCACTTGCCATATGCTTGGCGGACGGGGCGGGTACTTGGGGCCGGACCTTTCAAATATTGGTGTTTCCGCCCGATTGGATGAATTGCGAGCCTCTATTCTCAGCCCGTCTTTAGGCTCGAGCGACTGTTTTCATCCCGCGCTGTTGCAAGTGCCCAGCGCGCAGCCGCTTAAGGTCATCGTTAAGCACGCGACGAACTGGTCCACCGAAGTTCTGGATGAAAATGGCCACTAGCACCTGTTGAGCGGGCCGGAGATGCAACAAGTTACTCCGCAGCGGCAATCATGGATGCCGAGTTACGCAAATAAGTTCACGGCGGATGAATTGCAAGATCTGCTGGCGTTCCTAAGCCGCCAATCGGTACGCGCGGCAGAAATGGAAAAGTGATGAGGAAACAGCTGTCGTTGTTGGGGATATTGTTGGCGGTTGCATTCTCCTCGCCGGCGCAAGTCACCACTGCGGACTTAGAGCATGGACCGGAGCAGAATTGGTTGACTTACATTGGTGACTATTCCGCCCAGCGGCATAGTCCGCTCACGGAAATTACGAACAAGAACGTTCAGCACTTGGCCCCGAAGTGGGTTCGCCACTTCGACAACCCTACCTATCTGGAAACAACTCCGCTTGTCTATCAAGGCGTCATGTACGCCACCAGCACGAATCGCGTGGACGCTTTAAATGCGGCTACCGGCAAAGAAATCTGGCATTACGAGGCGAAGGGTGTAAAAGGGAGCGCTCCGAGTCGCGGGGCCGCCATCTGGCGCGATCGCATCTTTATCGAAACGAGCGACTGCCATCTGGTCGCGCTGGCCCGCACGAACGGCGCCGTGCTGTGGGACAAAGAATATGCGACGGGCTATTCCTGTTCGGGCGCGCCTTTGGTGATTAAAGACAAGGTGATCGTCGGCGTGGCGGCGGGCGGCCGTACCTGTTTTATTTCCGCTCTGGCCGCGTTTACCGGCGAAGAGGAATGGCGTTTCTGGTCAGTGCCTCGTAAGGGCGAGCCCGGCTCCGACTCGTGGGGTAGTTTTCCATTGGAATGGGGCAGCGCACCCACGTGGACGCCCGGTTCATTCGATCCAGCGTTGAATACGTTGTACTGGCCCATCGGCAATCCCGGGCCGGATTATTACGGCGGTGACAGGCCCGGCGATAATTTGTATTCCGATTGCTTAGTCGCGCTTGACCCCGACACCGGCAAGTTGAAATGGCATTTCCAGTTCACTCCGCATGACACGCACGATTGGGATGCGAACGAAACGCCGGTGCTGTTTGACGGGA
>DATHIZ010000311.1:0-3874 GCA_035316385.1 Bryobacteraceae bacterium
TCGCCTCTATTACCTAACCCCTGATGGCCGGCACTTTATCAACGGCTCCGTGTGGGATCTTGGCGAATCACCCTTCAAAGACACGCTGGCGCATTTGCCGCTCGATGGTTTTTCTTTTGGACCTGCCGACGCCAAGGTAACGATTGTTGTATTCAGCGATTTCGAATGCCCCTTTTGCCAAACCTTCGCGAAAACAGTACGCGAGAGCCTACCCGCCAAGTACCCCAAGGACGTACGGGTCGTCTTCAAGGATTTTCCAATAGCTGCCATCCACCCCTGGGCGCATGCCGCGGCGGAGGCTTCGCATTGCTTCGGCAATCAAAGTAAGGATGCTTTTTGGGCGTTTCACGACTGGATCTTCGCGCATCAAAAGGAGATAACTCCGGAAAACCTGCGTGAAAAAGTGCTGGCGTTAGGCAAGGAAAAGGCCCTGGATACCGGCAAATTAGGAAGCTGCCTGGATACGCATGCCACTGCCGCAACGGTAAACAAAAGCATCGAGGCCGGCCAAAACCTCCAGATTCAGCAGACGCCCACGGTGTTCATTAATGGGAGAATGGAACCGGAAGCAGTGCCGTGGCCCGCGCTGGATGCCGTCATTCAACTCGAATTGGGTCGCCCGGTGACGATCCCTGGGCCGACTGCTGCAGCGTGTTGCGAGGCCGGTATCCCTTCGGCGTCAAAGGAATAGGAGTCCAAGAACCACGTAGACCTCAAAACGATTATTTGCGGCTAGTTATTTCATATTTTCTTGTCGATACAACAAGTACGAGGTCTGACTCGACTTGTTAGCAACTGCGGATAAAACAATGACTACTCCAGGCGCCACCGCTTTTCGGCTTCCGCCGCTCATCCTGCATCCCTTTTCGAGTGCCGAAGATACAGGCGTTCTGATGGAGAGTTCGCGGGCCAGTTTGGCTTTACAGGGATTTTTGCCCCGGGACGAGACGTCCTCGAACGATCTCGATGAGCAATTGCTGCGCGGCAGGTACGCCGAATTGCGTATGCTCTTCTACATCGGCAAAGACGTTTCCCGCTGGGCGGAACAGTGCACTGAGACCGCTCGTTTGTGCGGCCGCTTCGACGACCGTAAATTGAGACCCGAGACGTTTGCGGTTCTGCTGGTCCAGCACGTTCCGCCGCATGTCCGGTCGAAGCTCGAAGGTTGGGGCGTACTCGATTTTTGCGCGTTGTTCCGGAGATCCATTGGCCTGCACGCGATATTTCAAGAACTGCCGGTCGCGCCTCTCTTTGCGCCGGATTTCCTGCGGCGCTATCACCGCTATCTCGACTTATGGTTTGAGCAGCGCTTGAAAGATTGGGTGTTCGATCGTCCCAAACCCGAGGATTTCACTTTCGATCTATACGCTTCCGGAGAGTATGCGCTCATGCTTGAACAAAGCTGGAGCACGGAAGACAAAAGCGCTTAATCGCAACAGCGACGCCGTCAAACGCGTGCGCACCTGTAATAGTAGACATCGACCGTAAGCAGGTGATCCGAGAGATATGCTGTAAGCATGAACTTTCCACGGTTCGTCCACGTTCAACAAGCTTTTCCGAACCGCGCCATTGCCGACATCGGCGGATACGTCCGCCACGAGCTATCGCAAGCGGACTTCTCCGCACGAGTGCCCAAAGGCGCGCGCATCGCCATCGGCGTAGGTAGCCGCGGCATTTCCAACATCGGCGCTATTGTCAAGGCGGTCGTCGCTTTCTGGAAAGAGCAGGGTGCGGAACCCTTTATTTTTCCAGCCATGGGCAGCCACGGAGCCGCCACCGCGGAAGGCCAGCTGGACGTGCTCACGCACTATGGCATCCATGAAGCCACCATGGGCGTTACCGTGCTCAGCTCTCTGGATGTAGTGCCGATAGGCACGACGCCGGACGGCATTCAAACCTTCATGGATAAGAACGCCTACGAAGCCGATGGCGTATTCCTCGTCGCCCGGGTCAAGTGGCACACCGATTTTGACGGTGCCTTGGAAAGCGGCCTTTTCAAGATGATGGCGATCGGATTAGGCAAGTTCGCCGGAGCCCGCCAGTATCACACGTTCGCCTATCGTTCCGGGCTGGAGCGAATGATCCGCAGCGTCGGAACCAGCATCTTCGGCACCGGTAAGGTGCTCGGCGGAATCGCCATTCAGGAAGGCGCGCACCACGAGACTGCGGGCCTGACTGCAGTGACATCGGCCAAGGGGTTGGAAGCAATGATGGCGCATGAAGAAGCCCTGCTCCGCGAGGTCAAGTCCTGGATGGCCAAACTCCCCGCTCCGGAAATCGACATTCTGATCGTGGATGAGATCGGCAAAGACATCAGCGGCGCCGGCATGGACACAAAGGTTATCAACCGCAGCGTGCAGGGCCAATACAATCCTTGGCCGAATACGCCGGTCGTGCAGCGCGTCTACGCCCGCGGTCTGACAAAGCACACTTATCACAGCGCCGTCGGACTGGGTATGGCGGACATGGTGCATGACCGGCTGGTGAATGATACCGATTGGAAGCCGACCTACATCAACTCGCTGACTGCCTCCACGCCGGCTTGTGTTCGCACGCCGATTCACTTCCCCAGCGATTTCGAAGTGCTTTCGAACCTGGCGCCGACCGTCGGCAAGCTCGACCTCTCCACCGTCACCTACTGCCGCATCGTCAACACGCTCCAGCTGATTGACGTCACCGTGAGCGAAAACCTGCTGCCGTTTCTCAATCCGAACGCATCCGCTGTCTCGGAGCCCTTCGATCTGACTTTCGATAAAGCCGGCAATTTGCCGGAATCCGAACTGCCGCTGCACGAAGACGAGTTCGAAGCGCAAACGGTCTCAAGCAAAAGAAAATAGAGCAAACTCGGCGGCATGAATCCGTTTTGCCGCCGAGTTTGCATCAGCCGGGTTAAGGCCAAAGGTTAAAGTTTGCGAATTATGCACTTTAGAAAGCATAGCGTGATATCATGCTGCGATGTCACATCTCGTTGCCGCATTGCAATGGTGCGGGAAAAATCTTTGGAGATGGTCTGTAGTAGCTGTTGTGGCTCCCGCTACACACGCACTTGGAGCAGGGGCAATGCTCGCTGACCAGTACCTAATTGCTGCAAGCCTTTATTTCTTCAGCATTGCCTATCTAGCGGCAAAGATCGTTAGCTGGGATGAAGCAAGGCGTCACATAGCAGGAACTCGGCGCGCGATAAGCATCTTAGTTTTGGTGGCTGCAACTGGAATATTTGCGGCTTCGTGTAAATGGATTAATGTTCGTAAGCAAAACGTCGCATCACAGCCAGCGCCGCCAAGTCCTTTTCAGGTTGAAGAAACGATGGCGATTGAGCGCTTCTTTTCTGAAGACGAGAGTGAATTGCGACAGGCTTTCGGTTTTCCCGCGATGCTGGAAATAAATGTAGCCATGGCGACTGACAAGATCCGCTACCTTCAGCAACATGGCGGGACAGCGTTTGACCTAACCCCTTATCTGAGGGGTGGCGCACAGATGTTGTTCGATTCCTCCATCGCAAGCGATTCTCTTCATCGCCAAGGAGGCGGTTTCGTCTTAAAGCCGGACCCGACCAAGGTTCAGCTTATCGTTTTACCGGCTCGGTATTCTGAAGGCGAGAAAACGCTATCAAATTTCGAAAAATCGGTAGGGCTTCCGACCAATGTCACCGCGGCGGTAGGATCATTCAACTCGGCTGTTCAAGGGAATGCCAATGCGCTGCTAAAGGCGCTGAATAAGGCATTGCAAATGGATAAGCGATATTACTTGCTGTACGGCGATTCAAAATCTCCTTACTTCCACGCTATCGACCAAATTTATTTCGACAGCTGTGTTCAACTTCAACCGAAAGCCGCCGCAGTGCTTCGTGCTGTTAGGAAAAATACGAAGCCAG
>DATHIZ010000312.1:0-10525 GCA_035316385.1 Bryobacteraceae bacterium
GAATCAGGCGCCACGCCGCTCATGCTCGCCGCTTCTCTTGGAAGAGTGGACGCTACCGCCCTGTTGCTCAAACGGGGAGCCCTCCCCGCCCTGCGCGATAACCACGGCCGTACCGCTCTCGACCGGGCTCGAGAGACAGACAGCTCCGAGACTATTCAGCTCCTGCTTGCCGCCACTACCCACTCAGTCGGTGGCCTACCCCACGGACTTTAGGTTTTTTGAAGCTCACCGCGTTTTGCGCCGATAAGCCACATAGCCGAGAACGGTTCTAAACATCTGTCGGTGAAGGTTCTTTTATCTTATGGTCGGCAAACAAATGATGCACGGCAAACAAACACACAAAATTCTTCTGGCGGACAGCCATGTGCTGTTTCGACGCGGCTTACGGACCCTGCTGGCGGCCGAAAGTGACATGGAAGTCATTGGAGAGGCCTCTAACGCCAGCGAAGCTCTGAGCCAGGCGCAAGAACTCCTCCCCGATGCGCTCGTCATGGACTTAGCTCTGGTCAACCAGGCCGAAGGCTCGAGCCCGCTCCAGATTCGTCAGCTCAATAGCGCCACTGGCCTACTCTTTCTCACCCACGACGACAGTCCGGCGCAATTGGAACTCGCCATCGCCGCGGGAGCCCGTGGCTACATGCTCAGAAACAGCGCCTCGGCGGAGTTGCTTGCGGGAATCCGCCAGATCGCTACCTCCGAGAACCAGCAGCAGCCCAATAGCCTTTCTCGTATCATGCCGGACTTGCAAGCCCTCGCTGGATCCAGCGAATATCCCCGGGCTTCCGTTCTTACCGTTCGTGAACAGGAAGTGGTCCGCCTCCTGGCCGAGGGCCGAACTGTACGCGAAGTCGCCGCCGAACTCTCGCTCAGCATCAAAACAATAGAAGCTCATAAGCTGAATCTGATGCGCAAGCTCGATATTCACAACCGCACGACTTTGATCCAGTACGCCGTACAGGCCGGACTTATGCCGGCGCAACACGCCTCTGTCCAGCCCTAAGGCACGCACGCAAAACCCGCACCGGCCCGGCGGCACGCCATCCGTGCCCGTTACCCTCGGAAAATCTTCCGCACTGATATTGCTACGCTTCCACTAGGAGATTGTCTTACCCGTCTATGTGGAAGTTTGTACTAGGAATAGCGGTTGGCATCGTAGTGGCGGTGGTGGGGAGCTTCATCATCCTGTACGCCATCGGGCGCGCCTTCAGCGGCAAGCAGCCCACCATCGCGGGTGATTCCGTGCTGGTCCTCGCGCTCGATGGGGATCTCCCCGAAGCCCCCTCGGTCGAAATCCCGGTCCCTTTCCTCCAGGCGCAAACGTCTCCCACCGTTCGTGATGTGTGGACCGCCCTGCGCGGCGCGGCTTCCGATAACCGCATTAAAGCCATCGTCCTGCAACCGCGCGGCATCGGCGCGGGCTGGGGCAAGCTCCAGGAACTGCGCCAGCAACTGACGAATTTCAAAAAGTCCGGCAAGCCCGTCTATGCCTATCTGCAAAGCCCAGGTTCCCGGGAATATTACCTTGCCTCCGTAGCAGACCGGATCTTCGTCTCTCCGGACGACATGCTCGGGGTGAAGGGCTTCCTCTTGCAGGAACTGTATTTCAAGAACACCCTCGACAAATTCGGCGTGAGCGTCCAGGTCGACCACATCGGCAAATATAAGGATGCCGGCGACCTGTTCACCAAAACCAACATGTCCCCGGAAACCCGCGAGGTCTTGAACCAGGTGCTCGATCAGTTGTACGGCGAATTCTGCGCGGCCGTGGGGCAAAGCCGCCACAAGAGCGCGGACGAGGTCAGGAATTTGGTCGATGCCGGACCCTTTCTCGCCAGCCAAGCCAAAGCCGACGGACTTATCGACGAGCTGGGTTATGAGGATGACGTGTACGGGAGCCTGAAAAAGAAGCTGGGCTTGCGTGATTTGAATAAGACGAACATCAAAACCTATTTCCGCGCGGTCCCCGGCAAAGGCGACCGTATCGCCCTTCTGGCCGGTGAGGGCGACATTGTGCGCGGCGATCCCGATGACGGCACTCTCGGCGGCCAGGCCGCTTTTTCCGCGAGCGCCTTTTCCAAAGTAGTCCGGCAGGTCAGAAACGACAGCAGCGTGAAGGGCGTAATCCTCCGCGTGGACTCGCCCGGCGGCGATTCGGTCGCTTCGGATGAGATTTTACACGAGCTCAAACTGCTCAGCGCCGCCAAACCGCTGGTGATTTCCATGTCGGACATGGCGGCTTCCGGCGGTTACTTCATCTCGATGACCGGGGACCCGGTGCTTTCCTATCCCAATACCATCACCGGCTCCATCGGCGTTCTCTACATCCGGCCGAACCTGCGCGGCCTGCTCGACAAGCTGGGGGTTCAGATCGAAACGCTAGCCCGCGGCAAAATGGCCGGCATCGACTCGGTGACCGAGCCGCTCAGTGACGCGGCGCAACAAAAACTGCACGATTCAATACTCGCCACCTACCGATCTTTCGTCGGTAAGGTCGCCAGTGCCCGCAAGAAAAACTTCAGCCAGATCGACGCCCTCGCCCAGGGACGCGTGTGGATGGGAACGCAGGCGCGCCAGAACGGACTGGTGGACGATCTCGGCGGCCTGGATCAGGCCATCGCGCTCATCCGCAAAAAAGCCAATCTTTCAGCCAGCGGCGAAACGAACCTGGTCCTGTATCCAGCCCGCCGCAGCCTTTTTGAAATCCTCTCCAACGCTTCACCGGATACGTTTGAAAGTTCGGCGGTCGAAAGCCGGATTCGCAAGCAACTTCCCGGTCTTCCCAGCCGCGCTTTGCTCGAAGGCGGAATGTTACGCATACTGCCTTACCGCCTGACCGTGCAATGAGGCTGCCCAACCGGTTTTATTGAAACATCGCCGCCGAGTGGATGCCGTTCGTACTTAACGCCGTCTGCATGCGTTCCAGAGCCGACTTGTGTATCTGCGAGACCCGGCTCTCATTCACTCCCAACAGCCCACCAATCTCTTTCATCGTAAGGTCCCGCCCGTAATACAGCTGGACCACCTGCCGGTAGCGATCCGGCAGCGTCTTCAACGCGCACTCAAGCTTCCCGCGTAACTCCGAACGGGCAAACACACGATCGGGTGCCAATCCCGGAGCGCTGGCCGCATCCGGCACAAGGTGCTCTTCCCGGTCATTAGGATGCTGCTGCATTGCCGCGATTCCCAAGCTGCGGAAATCCACCATGAGCGCTTGCCAGCGGCGCGTGGACATCCCCATCGCGCTCGCGAGATCGACTTCCGTCGGTGCGCGCTGCAGCTTCGTTGTCAGCTCGCGCGTCACAACCTCCAGCTGTTTATAGCGCTTTCGCAAATCCCGCGATGCCCAATCCTGGCGCCGCAGGCTGTCGAGAATCGCTCCGCGGATACGGTGTTTGGCATACGTCGGAAAGGCGACCTCTTTGTCGTCCCGGTATTTGATCGCCGCGTCAAACAGGCCCATTATCCCGGCGTGAATCAAATCGTCCAGTTCGATGTGAACCGGAACCGACTTCTGAATGTGTGCGGCAATCGCCGTGACCAGCGGCATATGCTCGAGAATCAGCTCGTCGCGGCGCTGGTGCCTGGCCTGGTTCAGATTGGCCTGGTTCAGATTGGCCTGGTTCAGGTTGGCCCGATCTGACGCAGCCGCGGCCCCCGCGGCACACTGGTCTTCCGGTCTGGTTGAAAGCGCTGTTTGGCTAGCGGCGGTCACTGTGTTTCTCCCTGGCGGAAACGCTCCAATTGCGTTTCGTTCGCTTAGGGAAAAGCACGGGTTCTACCAACGTGCGCCGCTACTTCAGGCGCCCGCCTGCAGCCCGGCAAATAATTGACACTAATGGATTTGTAAGCAGCTTGCGGCGGGGCTTACAAACTCGAGGTCCGGCCCTGAAACTTTGCTGGATCATTCTGAAACACCCGCAGCCTGTCTTCGTGTTTCAAACTGGAAGGAGCGCCCAATTCGGAACGTCCGCGCGACAATCTGCTCCTGGGTCCGCTGCATCGCGATCCAAGATTATTCCGACCCTGCTTCGCCGGCGCGGCGGCGCCGGTCTCAGCTTGCCCTGTCGCGACTCTGCAAACCTAAACGCTCAACCTTGCCGGCCGGCTTCTTCCAGCACGGCAGCCTGGCATCCATCGCCGCGGTTTCAGCACTGACGCGCCGTAAAGCCAGGGCGCCGTTCAACTCCGGTTCACTCACGAGTTCCAGCGCGGTGATCCCGAACTTTCTCAGGAACCGGTCCGCCAAAACCGGGTGCAGCGTGCGCGCCCCTTTCAGAACGTTGTGAATCTGCGGCTGGGAGATGCCCATGATTCGCGCCAAGCCTCGTTCCGTGTATTCGCCATTTTGGATTCGCAATCTAACAAAAGCCAATAATCGCCCTCGAAGCACTTCGAAAGTGATCTCTAGCGCTTTTCCATTTGATTCCACCCTGAAATAGCCCCTCCCTTTTTAGGAGAATATTACCTCACTCTCCAATTAGATTTCACACCTGGATCCCGGACCTTAGTCCATTGGTGTTAACGAGTTATGCAACTACCTCAAAAACATCCTCGGTTCATCGAGAAGAATGTATTGCGCTCAACAAGAAATAGTACTAGAAGTACTGTATGGTTGCATTCACAAGTTATGCCCTCGGCACTAAAGCATTAGGACGATAAGAATGTTGGATAAAAAGAAGAACAAAATGGAATGGACCCGCGCTGAAACGCTTGTTTTGGCGCAACAGTCTTGCACCCATTGTTATGGTTTAGGACTTCGGCCCGGCCGCGGCGGGGCGTCCACCCCCTGCAATTGCGTGTTCCGGTCCATCTTTCGTGCTTGCTATGCGCGATTCCGGCAGTGCGCTTCCAAGGAGAAGTACATGAGCCGCGTGTCCCTGGAAGCAAATCCGGGCCGTCAACGCAAGACCGTGTGGGGTCTCAAGGACGAAGAATTTATCGCCGATTTCTGCTTAGTAAGTCGCCGCACCCTGAGCGAGCGGGAGTATTTGATCTTCAAATATCATTACCTCCTCGCCGCCGACTGGAAATTATGCTGTAGCAAGCTCAAAACCGATCGCGGTTCTTTTTTCCACGACGTCTACCGGGTAGAGCAGAAACTCGGCCGCACTTTCCGGGAGTTGGAGCCACACGCCCTTTTCCCGCTCGACGAGTACTTCAATGGCAGCGGCAAAGAACCGGCGGTTGCAACCACCATCTTCAAAGTGGATACCGAGGAACTAGACGCTTCTGGCAAGTTACTCAAGTTCCCAGTCCGGCGGGCAGCTTAGTCTCACAAATCTAATTTGTTCTTGTTTTGGGCCACGCGGCGGTAAGCGTGGCCTTTTTTTTGCATCTCTGGCCCGCTCCAACCGCGGGCGCCAACCTTACGGGCAGAGTACAGTTCAGCCGAATACCGCCGATAAGGTATTCGACAATGCCCGCGGCGAACGCAGAGACGATAGTAGTCGTGGATGACGATCAATCCATGCGCACATACCTCTCTGAGGTGTTTACGCACCGCGGCTACCAATGTCAGACCTTCGAAGATAGTCTATCGGCGCTCCGCTGGATGTCTTCTGAAGAGTCCCAGCCCGATATGCTGCTCTCGGATATTGCCATGCCCGGTATGAGCGGAATGGAGCTGCTTCGCACGGTAAAGGAAATGCATCCTGCTTTGCCGTTCATATTCCTGTCGGGATTCTGCGACCTTTCTTCCGCAACCAACGCCATGCGCGGAGGCGCGACCGACTACTTGCTAAAGCCGGCCAATCCCCGTGACATCATGCAATTGGTCTCCAGGCACCTCGGCCACGGACGCAACGATCATTTTCAGTCGGCTCGCATGGCCTTGCATCATATTTTAAAAAACAAAGTTCTCTCGGGCGGCGCGAGCGCCAGCCAACTCATCCCCATTTTCGATTTGCTGGGCCTCAATCGTTTCGAGACCTTCCAGCACTCCCGGCGGGTGGCGGCCTTCTCTGTCTTAATTGGAAAGAGCATGAAAATGGATCAGTTCGCCCTGCAAGCTCTGGAAATCGGTTCGCTCCTGCATGACATTGGCAAATCCGGCGTTCCCTTCAATATCCTCATGAAGCCCGGAAAACTCGACCCGGAAGAGCGGCGCATCATGGAAATACATCCGGAACTCGGCGCCAATCTCTTAGCTGGCATTCCCGGCATGGATCTCGAAGCACAGATTGTGTTGTCACACCATGAACGCTTCGACGGGACCGGCTACCCGCGGCGGCTCCCGGACCACGCGATACCGTTAGGCGCGCGTCTGTTTTCGGTCGCCGACGCCCTCGACTCCATCACCGCCGACCGCTGCTACCGCAAAGGACAAGACCTCGATGCGGCCCGCGCCGAAATCCAGCGAATGAGCGGATCTCAGTTCGATCCATTGATCGTCAAGCACTTTCAAAGTATTCCGGATAAAGACTTTGAGGAAATCCGTTTGAGCTATCCCGAAGACCCAAAGCACCCCGCGGAGCCGCCTGCCCGGTCACAGTCCTGACGCCATCTTGTCCCCGCTGCCTACGCCTTGGCCTCGGCGTCCGCCCGGTTCCGCAATGCCTTCATGTAAGCGAATCCATAGGCTTGTTCCGCGTAATGATCGCCGACCAGCTTCGGCGTGTGATCGAGAATCACGATGCCGTCATAGTTCACATCCCGCAGGGCCTTCATGATTTTGTACATATCGTAATACCCGTTATCCATGAAGGTCTCGACAAAATGCGGGAGCGGTGCGCTCACATTGCGGAAATGGATTTTCCAGATCTTCTCCGGGCCGAAATACCGGATCATCTCCTCGGGATCTTTTTGCGTAAGCGCGCGGCCACCCTCCAGCCAAGTCCCGCAGCACAGGCAGATGCCTACATTGGGACTGTTGGCGATTTCCATCGCCCGCTTATAGCCTTCGAAGTTGCCAAAGATGCAGCGCGGGACGCCAGCCAGAACCGGCTGCGGCGGGTCGTCAGGATGAATTCCGATACGGACATTGTTCTCTTCCGCCACGGGCGCGACCTGTTTGATGAAGTACGTGAAGTTCTCCCAGATCTCTTCCTTTGAAAACTCGCGGCCATGCGAAAGCGGTTCACGGAATGTCTTGCCGTCCCAGATACCCACCTTGTTCGGGCTCGCCATGTCGAATTCGCGCGCGCCGGCGCCTCGACTCTCGGCCCGGCCGCTATTCCAGATGCCGTTGCCCATATGCGCGTACGTGGTGTAGTAAATGCCTGCTTTACCCAGATTTCGAATGTACTGCTTGTACTCCTCGATTTTCTGGTCGCGGCCGGGCAGATTCAGAGTAACCTCCGGCATGTTATGAACACTCGTGTTGCCGATGTTCCATACCGTAATTCCGGCGTCGGCATAGCGTTTTTTGATCTGCAGAAAACCCTCGGCGGTCCGCAGATCCGGCGTGGAACCCACGCTGACATACTGCGCTCCAATCTGCTTTAAGAAAAGCAATTCCTCGTCTGACGGCTTAGCCGGCGTTTGCGCGCACAGCTTGATGCCAGGCGCATTCTTATGCACCGCGGCCGAAGCGCTCGATGTAGACGACAGCAAGGCCGCCGCGCCTAATCCTAGCGTCCCCCCTAGAGCGAGCTTGCCGAACTCTCTCCGGCCGGGACCCGGCGGCTTATCCGATTTGTGATCACTCATAACTTCTCCCGATATCCAAATGAGATCTATTCCAGGAACCCGGTCATCGTATCAGCATTCCCTATGTGCTTTGCCCACGTGTACGCCACCGGGGCGTTTAGGATTAGACCCGGCGAGCGGCAAGCTCAGCGTCCACTTCGGATTGACCAGCAGCTAATACGGCCGGTACCGTTTCTTGAAGTCGGAAAGATATCGAGGGAACGCGGCATTCGTTATCACTTTCTGATCCTTTTTGCTGAGACCATTCTCGAAATCTTCGTGGACAATCACACTTCGAAACTGCACTCTCGCAATTTGAAATTCGCGGCATGTCAGAGCTGCTAAGCGAGCTTTCGCGTTATCCTTCACTCCGTAGAGAAAAATGCTTCTTGGCTTGACGTCAAATCTCCAGTCCACTTCGAGATCGTCCCGCTCTGGTATCGGCGTGTACCCTTCCAGCGGACGATAACGAAGCAGCGACGTCTTTACAAAGTCACCCAAGGTCTCATAAAAGAGGCTGTGTATGACTTCGCGTTTGAATGCCTGCATGCTGGAGACCTTGGCAATCGTCTGCGCAAACTGCAGCAACGCTGGGTATAGATGCGCAGCCGTCGTATCAATGTAAAGCCGTCCACGATCTTCAGATATCCCATTCTCGGACAGAATACGGTCCAGCACTTTCCGTTTAGTTGGAGTATCAACGTCGTAGCTGTAAGAGAGGCGGATCAACGTCAGACCATGATCCGAGACGCGAACTCCGAAGCTTCTCCGCGAATTTTTCAGCCTTGAACCCGTCCTCCAAGGCCTATGAACACCGAGAACTCACCCGAGCCGTCAGACGCTGCTAATTGCATGTCGTTGCGCCAATACGCTCCAACTAGACGGGCGGCGCGCTTTGGCGGCTCCAAAACGATTTTTTCACAAACGATCAACCCATCGATTTCCGTTTGACTGTAGATAGCCACTCGCTCTCCGACGCGCCCCTTCCCTGGCTCTCCCATCGACGAGTACCCAATCACATCGTCTCGTCACATCCTGGCGCTATTCGCTTTTCGCCGCGAAACGGCGGAAGAAGCTATTCGGCTCCCACGCGGGACGTTGCGGTGCATCCGCCACGCGCACCGCAAGGTTCATCAGAATCTCATTGAACTGCGCCGCCGCCGCGCGGTCCACCGGTTGGTTCAAATCATCGGAAACACCGTGATAGCGCTCCGTATACCAGGCATTAAAAATCTTCTCCTCGGGAGCGCCGGGAATGTAGCCAAATTTAAAGGCAAGAGAGGGAACGCCCTTCTTGATAAAGCTATATTGGTCGCTCCGGATGAACCGGTTGCGATTCGGCTCCTTATCGGCCTGGACCTTCACCCCCGCCGCCTCCGCGACCGCCGGTATGTCGGCGCCCAATGTCGATTCATTCAGGCCCTGCACTTCCAGCCATTTCAACGGGAACAACGGCAGGAACATATCCATATTCAGATCCGCCACAATCGTCCCCTGCAGGCTCGGATGTTCGGCAAAAAAGCCCGATCCCACCTCGCCCTTTTCCTCGCCCGTCACCGCCAGGAAAATGAGAGAACGCGCCGTTTCCGTTTTCCGGGCAGCCAGCGTTTTCGCAATTTCAATCACCGAGGCGACGCCCGAAGCATCATCCATAGCGCCGTTGTAAATACTGTCTCCGTTCACCGGCTTGCCCTCACCCAAATGGTCCAGATGCGCGGAGACGACCACATACTCGTCCTTCAGTTTTGGGTCGCTTCCAGGTCGCAATCCCACCACATTCTTGGAATGAACCGGCTTATGGGAGGTCAATACCGCTGCTGCAATCGACGACTTTAAAGCGAAGTGCGGCAGCGGTTGTTGGTGATTCGCGGCCTCCAGAATTTCCGCAAAGGTGTGCCCGGAGCCTGCCAGCAGATCGTCCGCCTTTTCCGGATTCCAAGCCGCGCTGAACTTCAGTCCGGCATACGCCGTGGAGTTCGCCAGACCCATCCGTGGCCGGCCATAGCCCGCAGCCTGCCGCGCCCAGGGAATTTCCATACTCTTCGGGTTCGCGATGGCAATGGTGCCGACCGCGCCGGCGGCCCGCAACGCCTTCCAGCGCGCCTCGCCAGACGAGTAGTGCGAGCGAAGATTCCCATCGATCGCGTTTGGACCTCCCGTCAAGAAAGCCACAATGGCGCCCTTCACCGGCAAACCCTGCAAATCGTCGTAGTGCGCTTCCGGAATCACTAATCCATACCCGGCGAAGACCACCGGAGCTTTGATCGATGCCGCCGCATCCGCGGAATAACCCAGTTGCGCTTCACCGGGCACATCCAGTGGAGTGATTTTTCGGTCACGAATCAGCGCCAGGCTCGATTTCGCGGAGTCCAGCGACGTCTCACTAAACTCCACGGGCTGAAAGTAATTCCCCACGCCCGCCGGCTTCAGGCCTGCCCGCTCAAACTGGGTAGCCACGTAAGTAGCTGCCTTGTCGAAACCCGGAGAGCCGACATTGCGCCCCTGCAGGTCGTCACTTGCCAGATACTCCACACTCTTCCACCAGGCGTTACCGGCAGCCTCCCAATTCATAGCCGCGGTTCCCGTCAAAGCGAGTAAGGCAAACGTAAGTGCAACGCGCATGAGAGTCAGTGTAGCGGAGCCGCTATACGCCTGCGGATGAGAGACTGGATCGCGCCGCTGCTAGACGCTCCAGGGAATTTGGCCGTTCGACGCGCTGGTGCCGCCGTCGACGGGAAGGTTGGCGCCGTTGATGAAGCTCGCGTCTACGCTCGCCTGGAAGACGACAGCCGCCGCGATCTCCTAGGAGTCTTGAAGTAAAGAATGTGAAGTGAATGCGTCAGATTTTCAAGCGGCGATGGAAGCCCGCTGAATGGAGGCGTTAACCTCCAGATCGATT
>DATHIZ010000313.1:0-14761 GCA_035316385.1 Bryobacteraceae bacterium
GACGGTCATGGGCACGCGAACACCGAGGCCATACGGGACCGGCCCCAGTACGGGGTCGTTATAAATCTCGTCGGAGGCATCGACGGTAGAGCGGCCCTGCGCGGGTGAGATGGGCGGGGTGGGAGGAATGACGTGATCGAAAAAACCGTCGTTCTCATCGTAATTGATGAAGAGTACCGTTTTGCTCCAGACCGCGGGGTTGCCGGTGAGTGCATCCAAAACCTGGGCAGTATACTGGGCGCCGTAAGCCGGGGGCCACGCGGGGTGTTCGGAATACGCTTCCGGGGCCACGATCCAGGACACCTGCGGGAGGGCGCCGACGGCGACATCGCGAGCGAGTTCTTCCAAGGGGTGAGGAGTTAACGCCTCGCGGCGCAGCTTGGAATCCGGCGGCGAATCAATGTACTGTTTGAAAAACTGAAGCGGGTTGTCGCCGTAATTGCCCTCAAACGGCCGCTTGCCGTCGTTTTCAATCCCTTTTTGATAGACGCGCCAGGAGATGCCGGCTTTGTCGAGGCGCTCGGGACAGGTGGTCCAAACGGCCGTACCGGTTTCCGAAATGTGGTTGTCGATCACGGCTCCGGCGCGATTGCCGGGCGGATTGACAGAGCCGGTCCAGTGATAGATGCGGTTGGGGTCCGTGGGACCCATCAGAGAGCAGAAATAGGCATCGCAGATAGTGAAAGCATTGGCGAGGGCGAATTGGAAGGGGATGTCCGCCTCTTTGTAATAGCCCATGGTCCGCGGCGACTTGGCATCGATCCAATCGTCGTACCGGCCGTGGTTCCAAGCCTGGTGGCCGCTCGTCCAACCATGATCCAGCGACGAGACGCATTGCGCTCGGGTCTTGGTCGTATCCAGGTGGAATGGCAATACGTCGGCAGTGCTTTGAGAGCCACGCTGTCGCCAAACAGACCTGCCGGCGGAGAGCGGCACGGTGATGCGGTCAGAGAAACCGCGAACGCCGCGCATAGTGCCGTAATAGTGATCGAACGAGCGGTTTTCCTGCATCAGGATGACGATGTGTTCGACATCACGAATGGTGCCCGTGAGGGAAGCCGGCGGAATGGCGAGCGCTTTTTGAATTGACGCTGGAAGAACGGCCAGCGCTCCGGCAGCTCCGACGCTTTTCGCGGCAAGACGGATGAAGTCGCGACGCCCTTGCTTGGGGGAGGTCATCGAGTTCATGCTAGCGCGCTGGCTTGGCCGCAAATTTGATGATCGTGCCCCCGGGTCCAACCGCCCAGGCGGCTCCAGAAGGAGTGGACGCCACCGCATTGAGCGCAGGTGTGGAGAGCGGCGTCCAGGCCCGGTTGAAGGCGGTTGCAACATCGGCGCCGTTGGTACCGACCGCGATTGCCGCACCGCTGCGAAAGATGGTCACTCCGGAACGGTAGCCGCTGAGGTGGTCCGGCTTGGGTAGGCTCCAAGTCTTGCCGCCGTCGCCGGTGATAGCGATGGTGCGCGCGGCGTCCCCCGGTTTTTGGTAGTCGCCGCCGACGGCGAGGCCGCGTCCGCTGGCGGTGAAGAATAGCGAGAAAATTCCGGATGATTTATTTGCACCTGCCAGTGGCGTTTTGGAAACGGTCCAGGACTTGCCAGCATCGGCGGTGCGAAACACGCGTGCCGCGCCTGGGCCTCCGGTTGCAAACCATGCAGCTTTTGCCGCGCGGACAACCAGGCAGGTACCACTGGCGGCAAAGGCTCCCTCCTGGGCCAGAGCGGGCGGAGTTGCCTGGCGCGACCAGGATTGGCCGGCGTTGCTGGTGGTGAAGATTGCAAAATGGCCGGCGACTGGATCGCCCAGGATGATGGCGTGTGAAGGGTCCCAAAACGCGAGCGCGTCGAGGAAGCCGTCCGGATCTGGATTTGTAAAGAGGAGCTGCCAGGATTGGCCTCCGTCGCGGGTGAAATAAAGGCGTGAGGAGGAACCGATGCCGCTCGAGAGCAAGTAGGCAGTGCGCGCGTCGAAGGCTTCGACGTCGCGGAAGTCGAGCGATTCGGCTCCAGGGACAACGCCATGACGCCAATGCGTGCCGCCGTCGGTTGTCAATAAGAACGTTCCCTTGGCGCCGCTGGCCCAAACCACCTGAGACGACACGACATGCAGGCCGCGCAAGCCGGCGCTGGTATTGGAGGTTTGCGGCGCCCAAGTGAACGCGAGGGCGGCGGCGAAAAGAACTGCTAAACCCATGAACGAGTATCGCGCAGTACTCCTTGTTGTCTGTGGGCGGGTTTCCGCCGACGCGGTTCGCGGCTTACCGGCAGCCTGGCGGCATTGGCCGATTTTCGAATGAAAGAAGGCGGCCGCGAAAATAAGATTGAAATCGAGGCAAGCAGATGAGCAGCAAAGATTTCACGCTCGAGGATGCGAAGATCCGGGACAACCAATGGCAAAACCTGGTGCTTCCGCTGGTGCTGATGATAACCGGGGTCATTTTGCTGGGAGCGGACGGATTCGGCACGATTTCCTTGGACCGGCTGACAAATTTCTGGCCGATGGCCATTATTCTGGTCGGATTGGTGGAATTGATACCTTCGGAAGAAACCAAACAGAGAGCCGGGAATGATTGACGATTGGGATAAGCAACGACGCCGCCTTGGGCGAGAGGGTACGCGGCTATTCCTGGCCGTCGGCCTGATCGTTGCAGGGACGTTGCTGTTCCTGGGCAACCTAGGCATTCTGCCTGTGCGCACGATCTGGGCGTACTGGCCGCTGGGGCTGATTGCCTTGGGAGTGGGACGGCTGACGCGTTGCGCGGGAGCGGTGGGAAGATTTTTCGGAATTGCCCTGATCGTGTTCGGCACGTTGTTTCTGCTGATCAATTTGAATATCCTGCACGTGCGCGCACACGACGATAGCTGGCCCCTTTCGATGCTGCTGATTACGTTTGGAATGGGAATGCTGGTAAAAAGGCTGGATGCCGGAGGATCGAACCATTGGGGCCTGGGCTTTGGCAGAAAACCGGCGGGAGATTACCAGCATTCGCTGCGGGACTGGGCAGTGATGGGGAGTGTTAAGCGCCGACTGGACACTGCGGCATTCGAGGGGGGAGAGGCGGCCTGCCTGTTCGGCAATGTGGAGATCGATCTGCGGCGGGCGCGTATTTCACCCGCGGTGCAGTCAGTCACGGTGGAAGCCAATGCCATCTTCGGACAGGTGAAGATCAGGGTTGCCGAAGGATGGAAAGTCAGCGTGACCGGAGTGGGCGTACTTGGCGCCTTCGAAGACAAAACTCTTCCCCCGGTGACGCCGGACGATGCACCGGTATTGATTGTTACCGGCCTGGCAGTTTTTGGATCCGTGGAGATTGAAGATTAGCCTCAAGCGATGCGTCTGCCTTTTCAAAGCAAAACGGGTCTGCTGGCTTATGCGGCAGCATGGATGCCGCTGGGAGCGATGCTTGGATTCGCACTGGGCAGCGCCGCGGACCTCCGCTGGTTCGAAAGCGCGTCAGTTACCGTACCGCTCACCGGGTTATTGGCGGTAGTTTGTCTTTTGCCCGGCTATATGTGCCGGTTTCTGCCACTAACTAAGTCGCCGCCTTGGAAGCTGCTGGCGAGCCACTTAGTAACAGCGATGTGGATGAGCGCAATTGTGGCCACCCTGGTTCCGTTCCTGGTGCAGTTTCTCACGCGCTGTTTTCCAACATTGGCCATTAGATTCCGCGCGGCAATACCGGTGCTGACGGGCATGGTCTTTTTGTTTTACCTGATGTCGATCGCACTGCACTACTTATTGCAGGCCGTGGAATCCTCGAAGCAGGCCGAGATTCTGGCGCGCGAAGCGGAACTGAGGGCGCTGAAATCTCAGATCAATCCGCATTTTTTGTTCAACAGCCTCAACTCCATCAGCGCCCTGACTAGTTTAGATCCGGCCAAGGCACGGGAGATGTGTATTCGCCTATCTGAGTTTCTGCGCAGTTCTTTGCGGTTGGGAGAGCGGACGAGTGTTCCGTTCGGCGAGGAGTTGGCATTGACGAGCACCTATCTGGATGTGGAGCAGGTGCGTTTTGGAGCCAGGCTGCGCGTGACACGCGATTTTGAAGGCGCTTGTAACACGTGCGAGGTGCCGCCGCTGCTATTGCAACCGCTGGTGGAAAACGCGATTAAGCATGGGGTCGCGTCGTTGGTTGAAGGCGGAGAAATTACAATGAGCGCGCGCATATCGAACGAGCGGCTGCATTTCATCATTGAGAACCGGTTCGATCCCGATGCTCCGGCACAGAGAAAAAGCGGCTTTGGATTGATGAATGTGCGGAAGCGGCTGCAGGCCCGCTATGGCGGGGCGGCGAGTTTGGATATTCAGGTGGAAAACCCGCTCTATCGAGTGCTGCTTTCAGTGCCCTATAACGGGAAGAAGGGAATGGCGGTCAATGAAGATGCGCGCAATACTGGCGGATGATGAAGAGCTTGCGCGGCTCGTTCTTCGGGAATATATCGGGCACGAAGCGGATATCGAGATCGTGGCCGAATGTACGAACGGCTTCGACGCGGTGAAAGCGATTGGCGAGTTGAAGCCGGATCTTCTGTTTCTGGATATTCAAATGCCGAAGCTGGATGGCTTCGAAGTATTGGAATTAGTGGACACCGGACCGGCAGTCGTTTTCGTGACGGCGTATGACCAATACGCGATGAAAGCCTTTGATGCGGCGGCGATTGATTACCTGCTGAAACCCTTTGATTTGACCCGATTCCGCGCTGCCCTGGAAAAAGTCAGGCTGCGTTTAGGCGAGAAGGCTCCCGCAATTCCCGCCGCGGAACTAAGAAATGCAGCGCTAGCGCCAGGTCAAAAGGCAGAGCGAGTAGTAGTAAGAGACGGCGCGAAGGTGCATATCATCCCGGTAAGTCAACTGGAGTACGCGGAGGCGCAGGACGATTATGTTGCGCTTCACAGCGGAGGCAGGAGTTACTTGAAGCAGCAGACGATTTCGAGCTTGGAAGAATCCTTGGATAACGCTAAATTTGTGCGAGTGCACCGGTCTTTCCTGATCAACTTGGAACGCGTCGCCAAGATTGAACCTTATACAAAGGACACGCGGTTGGCCGTGCTGGCGGATGGGGCGCGAATTCCGGTAAGCAGGGCTGGCTATTTACGACTGAAGGAGGCTATGGAGGGTGTATAGAGAAGCGAGTGGTGCTTTTGCAGCGCGGCGGGCTGCGTTCCGGCAGTTGCATGAGGGCGGCTGTTTTGTGATTCCCAATCCTTGGGACATTGGCACTGCGCGGTATCTGCGGCGCCTTGGATTCCAAGCGCTGGCTACCAGCAGTGCGGGGTTTGCGTTCTCACGCGGGTTGCCAGATGGAGAGGGGGCAGTATCCCGGGATCTGATGCTTGCGCATATTGCCGAGATCGTGGGCGCCACGGACTTACCGGTCAACGCGGATTTTCAGTCGGGCTATGCGCATCAGCCTGAAGATGTGGCGGAGAATGTCAGACTCTGCGTTGAAACCGGCGTGGCGGGCTTATCCATAGAGGACGCGACCGGAAATCCGGATGAGCCATTGTACGTGTTGGAGCTGGCGGTTGAGCGCATCCAGGCAGCGCGCGTGGCAATTGCGAATTCAAGTAGTGGAGTGCTGCTTGTGGCGAGAGCTGAATGCTACCTGGCTGGCCACCCCGACCCATTGCGGGAATCGATTCGACGTCTGCAGGCGTATGCGGAAGCTGGGGCGGATGTCCTGTATGCTCCCGGGGCGGCCAGTGTGGCGGACATTCAATCGATTGTGGCGGCGGCCAGACCCAAGCCCGTCAATGTTCTGATGAGTTCGAACCTGGGGTTGACTGTTTCACGGCTGGCGGAGTTGGACGTTCGGCGAATCAGCGTGGGATCTTCGCTGGCGCGCGCGGCTTGGACCGGCTTTATACGGGCGGCGAAGGCCATCGCAGACGAGGGCAGTTTCGCGGGTTTCGACGATTTGACTCCGTTCGGTGAGTTGAACGCATTGTTTCACCAGGATACGAAGACGCGATCATGATAGTCCTGACCAGACAGTAGAAACAACTTTCATAGTCTGGTGCTCACGGATAAGAGAATGGCGCGACCGCCTCATAATGAGTCATAAGGGCATAACTGCCGAATCGCCGAATGTCAATAACCGCTAAAGGCATCGCCTGCGACATTACAGATGTGGCCGGCGTCGAACGATTTTCACAGCAAGCGCAAGAAGCATACGGCCGGGTTGACGCACTTGTGGTCAACGCCGCGGGCGATCCGCCAGTTGGCGCGTATGGCAAAAGCCGCGACTGATCAACTAGTCCGCGACCTGATGGTGGAAATGGGCGCATCGATGGTAGGTTGGGCCTCAGCCGCACATGACTTCACAACGGAACAGGAATAGCTATTGAGGAGAAGTGTTATAGCGTTTGATGCATAGGGAAGTACTCCGCCGCGCGGTTTGAAATCGAAGAAGGCCACCGTTTTTTAGAAAGGTCTGGTTGTGAAGCCACTCATTAATAATCCTCCGCCGGCGATTTCGTCGAAGCGCTGGCTAAGTACTGAGATACCCAGTGAAGTCTACGATCAGGAACGAGAGATTGAGTCGATGATCCGGACTTTGAGCCGTTTTGATGAAAAGGGTTCACACAACTCGAAGCATCAGTCTCATGCCGTACGACGCCAAGAGAGCGCGGCATTGATCTTCATTGCATTCATCGGCTCGTGAGTATCCTTGCCTGCTATTACTTGTGGATGAAGGTCAGTGGAGACCCTGGATTTTCCTGAGTGCCGCTGCGAAGTCTCTCTTGGCGTAGGATTGATAGAGCGCTCTCAGTGCGGGGGAGCCGCGTTGGGATCCATCCAGAGGACTTCCCAGTGATGTCCATCCAGATCGTAGAAGCTCCAGCTGTACATGAAGCCTAAATCCGCCGGATCCATGGCATGTTTGCCGCCCGCGGCGAGGGCTTTGTTTACCGTGTCATCAACCGCGGCACGGCTGTCACATGATAACGCAAAAAGGCCCTCATTGTGGGAAGTGGTATCGCAGATCTCCTTCCTGGTGAAGGTCTTGAAGAACGGCTCCTTGAGAAGCATCACGCTCGTGACCTCATTAACGATCATGCAGGCCGCGTTGTCGTCCGTAAACTTCGGATTGAAAGCAAAGCCGAGTTTACCGAAGAATTCTTTCGACTGATTTAAATTTCGGACGGCTAGATTCACGAATAATTGCCGGGAATTGTTGTTTGTCATTGTTTTTGTCTCCTTTACTTCAATGGTTGAGTGAGTAATGCGTCCACGCGCCGGTCGCGCAGCCAAAGACCAGCCCATAACAGCGCGGCGACGTAGAGGGGAAAAAGGATATGAGTGAAGAGCGGGCTCCCGACCCGCACGTGCGTGGCAACGGCGCCGCCCAGGTAACCGGTCCACAGAATCGCGCCGATGAGAGCGGTTCTAGGGACCAGGTAGAGGACCAGACAGATGAACTGGAGGAGGCCGATGCCCAGGAGCGTGCTCGCGGGATAACCAAGCTGAGTAGTTCCTTGCACGGCAGGCGGCAGCGCGAGCACCTTCATCGTGGCGTCAAAGACAAGGAACAGCGCTGCAAAGCCGCTCAGGATGCGGCCCGTCCAGACGGCCTTCCGCGTTCTCTCGATGATCGTCGTGTTCATAGTATGTCCTTTCGAGTCCCTTCAACCCTTAGACCGGAACACGCGGATAGAATCATCGGTTACACGAAAAAAAATCCGCGGCGGTTCACGTTATTCCGGCAAGACAGGAGGCAGACCGAAGCGCGGGAAGAGCACTTCCGTATCCAGAAACGAGTTCCACGAGGCGATGCGCTCTCCCGAGAGTTCAAGGACGATGAGCGCCCAGGGTTTGTGCCCGCCTTGCGGACTCGGGTGATACTGGCCGAACGCAGGCGAGCCGCAGGCCAATGCAGCGGGCACGAGCCGGGAACCGCGGCACACGGCGCCGCGCCCCAGCAGCCAGGCACGCACGGAATCAGGGCCGCGCAGCCAGAGCGCATAGGGCGGCATGCAGAACGCCGCGTCCTCACGGAGCAGCGCCGCCAGTTCGTCCACATCGTAGCGGTGAAAAGCATCGACGTAGCGATCCAGCAGCCGCAACTGGGATGCGGACATTGTCACGGGTTCGCCGAGGCTGCGGCTGGCGAGGGTCGCACGCGCGCGCTGTAAGGCGCTGTTCACGGAGGCAACGGAAGTATCGAGGCTTCCGGCCACCTCAACCGCCGACCAGCCGAGCACTTCCATGAGGAGCAGCACGGCGCGCTGCTTTGGCGGAAGATGCTGGAGCGCGGCGACGAAGGCGAGGCGAATGCTTTGGCGCAAGATGGCCTGCTCAGAAGGATCCGCGCCGGCGGGTAATGCCTGGACGTCCGGAATGGGTTCAAGCCAGTGCGTACGTGGATGCTGAATGAGCGGATCGTGCACGGTGCCCGCCGGCCCCTCTTCCATCGGGCGCGCGCGCCGCCGCCGATGAGCGAGTTCATCCAAGCACACGTTGGTGGCGATGCGATACATCCAGGTGCGCAGCGAAGCGCGCCCGTCAAACTGGTCGAGGTTTCGCCACGCCCGGATCATCGTCTCCTGAACGGCATCGTCGGCGTCCACGGCGGAGCCGAGCATGCGGTAGCAGTGGCCGGTCAAGGCCGGACGATGTGCTTCGAACTGCTCCATGTTTTCCAGCATTGATGCGCCAGGGAAAGGATCAGCGCGCGCTTTTTAAAAGCGCCATGGTGAGGGAAGCCGCCGAAGCGATGGCCGCGACTACGCGCACATGGTTCCACGCTGTCCAACTGGTGACGTACTCGGCCCAGAGGACGGCGCCATCCGCGCTCGCGGGGTCAACCGCCGCCAAGGCATTATTGCGCGGCACGTTGCACACGGCCGTCACTAGAATGGGACCCATGAGATACAAGAGGCTGCCGGTGAGTAAGTAGGGTGCGCCGGGCGTGTGCCACCTTACCAACGCGGAGATGGCCAGTACCGCACAGGCGACGGCTGTTCCGAAGAGGGCCGCCATGAACACCGGCGTTATTGCCGCGACGTTGATGGATTGCATCGCGGCGATGCCCTGCGCCACCGGAAGACGGGCAAGGGCCTTCATTACGAAGGCCGAAAAAGCAAAGAGGACGCCGCCAATCAGCCCGGAGGCTAGCGCGGACAAGAAGGTCAGGAAGAAAACAATTTTGCCGGTCATAATCGGGCTAACAAACGACACTCCTTTAGAAGCTAAAGCGAAGCTGCATTGTAATGATCCTGGCCGACAAAGCGTTTTGCGCTTGTCCAAACAGCGGGTTGCTGGTTACACCATCGTAGCTTATGACGGCATTGACGTTAGTCAAGTTCAGCTTATTGAAGATGTTGAAGAAATCCGCGCGGAAATCGATCCTTGCGCTTTCTCCGAAGACTTTCATCTTGGGAAATCCGAAGCCTTTCTGAACGGTGATGTCGGTGTCGAAATAGCCGGGTCCGGTAAACACGTTCCGTCCCACGGAGGGCGCGGGCGGGATGCCGGTGACCGGGAAAGTAGGAACAGTGAAGTAGCTCAGCGCTCCGTTGGGGAAGTTTCCATTGAATTGCTGGAACGTGGAATTGCTGTAGTTCGTTCCAGCTCCGCCCAAATAAGAAGCCGGACGGAGGTTGCAATATCCACTATTCGGATAAACGAGATTGCAGCTCGTGTTTGAGTAAAGCGGCGTCAAGGGGAAGCCGGTATGCGCATTGATGATGCCGCTGATCTGCCAGTTACCCAAGATTTTTTCCTTCCAATCGTTACCTTTGAAAATGCGCGGACTCCAAACACCGTACAGTTTCACGTTATGCCTGACATCGAAATCGGCCGAACCTCTCCGGTATTGATTACCGTAAGGATATTCGCCGATGTAATAGTCGTTTGAACCGTCGTCGATGGTATGACTCCAGCGGTATTGGAGATCCAGTTGGAACGAACGGGCGAAACGATGCTCCATCTCCACCAGCATGGCGTTATAACTGGAATTGCCGTCGTTCGTGTAGTAGTAGAGATGCGCAATTTGCGGGTTTGTTGGAGCGTATAACAAGTTGAGATTGTTTTGAATTGTCAAGTGACGGCTCAAGCTGCCTTGATATCCCAACTTAGCCACCCAGTTTCCTCCCAGGTCGTATTGCGTATCCAGCGAATAGCGGTAGGTTACCGGCGTGGGCAGATTTTGGGGAAAAGCGTCGAGGTCGACGGCCGTTCCACCAAGCGGCAGGCCGGTAGTGGGAGAGAAGGGCTGTATGGCCGCTGGATTAGAAGGCCAGCCGGCGAATTGTCTTACGTCGGCAGGAACAGCATAAAGGAGGTTTGAGCCGGTCAGCGTCAGGCCCTCCACCAGGGGCGGGTTACTGCGCCCAGTGAGAGTGATCGCCTGTTGCATCTTGTTATAGCCGATACCGAAGCCTCCACGAACGACAAAGCGCTGACTATTCGGATCCGGCCGCCAGGCAAATCCAACTTGCGGAGACCAGTTTTTCTTACTCGTTTTGAAGAGATCGCCGCCTACCTTCAGAGAAAGTCCAGTTAATGGATTCGGGCCGGAACCTAAGACCGTGTTGCTGATGTTGCCGTACTTTTCCGTGACAGGCGTAAAATACTCCCAGCGCAGGCCCAGGTTCAAAGTCAGATTCGACCGTACTCTGAAGTCGTCTTGAATGAATCCTCCGTAGATTTGAGACCGGATATACTTTGTCGCGCTGGTAGGACTGCCCGTAAGTGGATCGAAGTTACCAACTTCCTGATAGGGCGCATCATTCGCTAAGTCCCACAAGTTGCGGAAGTTGTAAGTGGGGCGCGCCGCGGGAGCCAGGTTGTCATTGTCCTGCTCCCAATAGAGATCGGCGCCGAATTTTATGGTGTGACGGTTCCTGACGGTGCTGGCGGTATCGCGGAAGTTGAAGGTGGTTTGGTTAAAGATACTCGGTCCGGGCGCTCCCAGATACTGATTCGTCAGATTGGCCGCCCCAAGGGCATCCACCGAAGCTTGCGGTAAGCCAAAGGGCGCCTGTGGATTGGTCTGCACCTCATTCCAGAACCAGCGTGTCACGCCGCCGCGGGCCTCGTTGAACCAGGTCGGCGAAATCGTGTGATCCCAAAGCAAGGTAGCAGCCTCATTGGTTCTATCGTTGTGCCATAAGTTGGCGGGCCGCACGGGGCCATTGTAGTTAGTGGTGACTACGGGCACCACATAGGTACTGAACGCCACCAGATCTTTGGAAGTGGCGTGATAATCCATCCGCCCATTGAATTGCTGCGGGTTGGAAGTGGTAGGATTCACCGTCTGAACGAAAAATATGTCGGGAATGCCGTCAAGCCCTCCACCTATCCCGGGCGCTCCGTTATTCACGAAGGTCGGGTCACGCGTTCCCAAGGGAGTTCTGAGCGGCGATCCAATATCCAGGCCGATGTTGGCGCCGTTTTGGAGAACCACCTGGCATTGGCTCGCGCTCGGCAGACCCGCATCCGCGCAAGTTCTGGGAGTGATCGCATTGGAGGAAACGGCTTCCCCAGGAAAGCCGGCAAGCTTCGCCGCGATACTGTTGGGCTTCGCGGATGCGGCGGCCGCGAGAAATTGTGGCGTTTCATACCAGTTCGTGCCCGTCGATTGAGAACTGTTCCGCAGTGTCTCGTACGAGAAAAAGGCGAAGAGGCGATTGTGAATGATGGGTCCACCCAAACTGCCAGCCCACTGGTTAAAGCGGTCCGTATCTCTTTGAACCGGATTATTGTCCGGGCCGTTCCAGCGCTGAAACGCATTCAATCCAGGGCGGGTGATTTTCAGCAGCGCACTCCCGTGAAATTCGTTAGTGCCATTTTTCGAGACAACCATGACTTGGGCGCCGCTGTTGCGTCCATTTTCGGCTGAGTACGGGTTGGACTGCACGGTCACTTCCTTGACCGATTCCTCATTCGGCGTCACCACCGCGGCGCCGCCCCAGGCCAAGCTGTTGACGCCCACGCCATCGATCTGAAAGCTATTGGAATTGTTCCGGGTGCCGTTTGCCACGATTTGCACCTGGTTCTCGGTTTGGAAAATGCTGCTGCTTCCGCTGACGCCGCCAGGCCCGATGCTGCCCGGCAGGTTCTGCCCACCGGAACCGCTTGCGCTACGGGAGTTATCGCCGAAGGTCCCGGGCGCCAAAGCCGCAAGCTGAAACGGGTCGCGCGCGAAGGTCGGCAAATCCTGCACCTGCTTTGCGTTGAAGGTTCCAGCTATATTTGCGTTTTGCGTATCGATCGCCGCGACTACATCCGCCCTCACGGTGACAGTTTGGGATGACTGGGCCGCGACGGCGAGCCGCACATCCAGAGACTGGGGTTGTTCCGAGGGGATGTTGACGTTATCAACGACTTTCTTCGTAAACCCGGTCTTTTCCGCCGTCAACGAATAGGATCCGGGCGCTAAGCCTGGAATTGAATAGACACCGGAACTGCCGCTGGTTGCAGTTTTCGAGCTATTGGTTTCTTTGCTGGTAAGCGTTATGGATACACCGGGCACAACGGCCCCTTGCGCATCCGTTATTGCACCCTGCAGACTCGCGCGATATTGCGCGCTTGCGGGTACGGCGCAAATCATTGTAAATCCAAGCAAAAACGACGTCAGCGACGTGGACGTATTTTTCATAGTAAACTGTCATTTCCTTGTTTGCGGATGACTTAATGCAAAAGCGCTAGCAGATAGACACCAATCCCACATTTTCGTTGCGCACTTTATTTCTTCGTGAGAAACTTCCGCTGTGAGGTGGTGGAGTTGTTTTCTAGCGGCGATCCTTGTGCTGTTTGGCGCCTCCTTTAGTAGCGCCGACACACGCTATTACGAGCGAGTCATCTTCGATAACAGCCTTACGCCGGACCGTTACTTTGAGAGCAGCGGGAAGGCCGCCTCTCCCAGCGCCTTGCGCCTGATTGATGGCAAGCTGCCCGTGGAAACCAGTAACTCTCTTACTGGACCGAATGCGCTAAGGCTTGAGTGGACTTCGATGGGCACGGGCGGTTGGACAGCGGAAATCCGCGCGCAAGAATGGCGAAACCGCGAGATCTACTTTCCTGGAGCGACGCTCTACTTGTGGTGCTTCGCCCCAAGCACCATCGCACCGGCCAACCTGCCGCGATTGGTGCTGCGCGACAAAGGGAAAAACTTCACGGCGCCGCTCGATATTGCTCCCTACGCGCCCGTCCTTCCGGTTGGCAAATGGGTCCAGATCAAAATCCCACTGGAGCGCTTTGTCACAGCGTCCATTCACAACTTTGAACGGCACCGCGTGGACACAATCGTCTTTGCGCAGGGAGCAGCGGACGCGACCAAACACACGCTGATCGTGGATGAGATGGGAATCGGCGACAGCCTATCCACGGCGAGACCGGGCGCGCTCCCGAGCGTGCAAAATCCGCGGGCCAAAGGTTATGAGCGCCATATCGATCTGAGTTGGGATCCAGTTGTGGACCCAGCTCTGGGGCGCTACGTCATCCGCCGCTCCCTTGACGGTGGTCCGTTTCGCCCCATTGGCATTCAGGTTCCAGGGGTGCATCATTACGTGGATTTTCTTGGCAAACTCAACACCACAGCCAGCTACACGGTCACGGCGGAGGATGTTGACTACCATGCCTCGGCCGCTTCGGGCGTTGTCCGTGCCTCCACTTCCGCCAAACTCATGACGGACGACGAATTACTGACCATGGTGCAGGAAGCTTCGTTTCGATACTACTGGGAAGGCGCGCATCCGGTTTCTGGTATGACGCGCGAGAATCTGCCCGGCGACGACGACATTATTGCCACGGGCGCCAGCGGTTTCGGCATTATGGCGCTGGTGGCGGGAGTCGATCGAGGGTTCATTTCGCGAGAGCAAGGTTTGCAGCGGCTGCTCAAAATCTCGACTTTCCTCAAAAGCGCCGACCGCTATCACGGCGCGTGGCCGCATTTTCTGCATGGCGCTACCGGCGGGCGAATGCCGGTATTTGACATGTACGATAACGGCGCCGATCTTGTGGAGACATCGTTCCTCATGCAAGGACTGCTGACGGCCCGGCAATATTTCAATGGCAGCAGCGCCATGGAAAAGGAGCTATACCAGCAAGTCACGGCTCTTTGGACTTCGGTCGAGTGGGATTGGTTCAGAAGGAGACCGGACGGCACTGCCCTTTTCTGGCACTGGTCACCCGAATACTCCTGGCATATCGACCATGCGCTCACCGGCTGGAACGAAGTGATGATCACTTACTTGCTGGCGATCGCCTCCCCCAGCCATCCCGTGCCGCCGAGCTTGTATTACACCGGTTGGGCCGGATTGTTAAAAGAATACATCAGCGGCAGAACGTTTTATGGAATCAAGCTCGATGTAGGCATGGGAACCGGCGGACCGCTCTTCTTTACGCAGTATTCTTTTCTGGGCTTTGATCCATATGTCAAGGATCGTTTCACGAACTACTTTGACAACAACCGCCGTTTGGCTCTCATCAACTACGCGTATTGCCAGCAGAACCCCGGCAAGTTCAAAGGGTACGGACCGAACGCATGGGGCATCACAGCCGTGGACGGGCCGGGGGGTTACGTGCCTTACGAACCAACCCAAAATTTGGATGACGGGACAATTGCTCCCACCGGCGCGATTGGTTCGTTTCCCTATACTCCCGCCCAATCGCTTGCGGCATTGAAGTATTTTTACCGCGAACTCGGAGATCGGCTTTGGGACGTGTATGGATTCCGCGACGCATTCAATCTGCAGCGCAATTGGTTTTCACGCATCAACATGGGGTTGAATCAGGCGCCGATGGTGGTGATG
>DATHIZ010000314.1:0-3131 GCA_035316385.1 Bryobacteraceae bacterium
CTGAGATCACCTCGAAAGTCGGCCTGGTCACGGAACAGGAGATCGAAAAATTCTATCCAGACAACAAAACTCAGTTCAAAGGAGAGCAGGCACAGGTTCGGGTTAACCTGAAGCCGCCGCCGTACCGTGTTAGCAGAGCGAATGCAACTACAGCATCATAGCACCGTCGGGTTAGTCGATCTGCCGGCGATGATTTTTACTCTCGAATTGACCCAAGATCTCAATCTCCTGCCGGGCTTGCTCGTCGGTGGCGGAGCGCGCGCAAGAACATCTGGGCCGCTCCGATCTCGGCGTTATCTTGTTTCGTAAGATATGGGAGCGAGAGCTTCGCGCTTTAGCTGAGGGACGGCCGCTTAAAAAATGGGTCCTGCCGCAAGATTCCCAAATAAAGTTCCAAGAAGAACCGGAAAAAGTTGTCCAGAACAGACGCGGCTGAGACTGAAATTAAATACGAAAGTTTCTGAAAGATAGCTTCTTCGGTTTCACTCACCGCACCACGGATTCTCTCTTCTTTGCAGAGTGTACTCCGAGTTCATCTCAGGAGGCTGTCCGAACAGTCACCCTCAAATAATTCCAGACTACAATGACATTGGCTGGATTCTCCGCCCACCTGCTGTTCGCGCGTTCGTTGCCCCATTGCGATGCGCAAAACTTTAATACGACACACCGAACATGTCGGTCTCGCACCACCGGCTTGCGACTAAAATATGGCTCGACTTTTCAGGCTAACGTGAGCCTGAACAAACAGGCCGTTGACGCTCAGAGCCACACCCCCGTCAGGAATCTCTTTACAGGAATAAATTCCGCTACCTGCTAAATTCCGCTGATAGACTCCAGGAAACCCACGTTTACAGTTCGCCGGCAACAAAAGATGCACCAGTGTATCTAATCGTAGGCAGCTAGAACTCAGCCTCGCGCAGGATTCAAGATCCAGTTCGTCGTTTTCAGTAAACTTTCTCCCCGTTTTAACAAAAACTTCGCAAGCCCAGTTTGATGCGCCGCTCATGGCACAGCGGTTGCTACGTCATGAAAACGAAAAAAAGTTGACAGATTAATTCCGTCTGTACTATACGCAAAAACAGAAACTCGTTACTGCTGAAAAACTCAAAATCGCCGCGACAAAGGCCTCAGTGATCATCATATAAACTCTGAAACACGAGGGTGAAACAATGACGGTCGGCCATTCTAATGTGCCTTTTCTAAATTATACGAGCTTTATTGGCGAAGAATTGGAGGCCCAGGAAACTGAGCCACGAACAACGCTTGCTGTTCGTTCGCCGTTCGTTTCGGTTTACGAATTGGCAGATGGCGAAAGTGTCGTCGATGATCCTTTACGCGAGGCATATTCCACGCTTGTCGACGAGCTTTATGACGAAGAGTTCGACGAAGCTTTGTTCGAACTGCTGACTGACGCCCGAAACATGCATCAGGATCATCTTGCTTCCGGGTACTCTGCAAGCGAAGCCGACCGGCTTGTCACGCAACGCTTTGCCCAATTGACGCGGGAAGCGGAAGGCATGGTGGACGGGATAGCGCGCGAGTTCGGATCGCGTGAGGAGACCAGGATCGTCGAGAGCGAGATCGAGTCTTTCCTTGAACGATATTCTGCTTCAGCGCAGATCGACCCAGAGTTCGAGAATTTTTTTGGAAAGTTGTTCAAAAAGGTTGGCAAAGTAGTGAAAGGCGTCGCCAAGGGGATTGCGAAGATTGGACTCGGGCCTATTCTCAACAAGATCAAGGCGCTCATCAAGCCGCTTATGAATCAAGTCCTGCAAAAAGCGATTGGCAAACTTCCGCAAGCCGTTCAGCCAATGGCCCAAAAACTGGCGGAGAAGTTGGGATTTGCTGCGCCGAAACCAGCGGAACCGGCGATAGCTCCAGCCAGCGACAAGTCAGGCGCCGGCAGTGATGCGGCGCCACCGCCAGAAAGTGTGGGAGCGCCGGTGCAAGCCACCGCTGGCAGTGACCCTGCCACGATGCAGACGGAGTTTGACGAACAGCTCGCGGAGGCACTGCTGGCGCAGGATGAAGCCGAACTCAACATGGAAGTAGCGCGGCTGAGGAGCAGTTCCTCTGCCGACGCGGCCCCCGTCTTCGCCAATCTCGATGATGCTCGCGACCGATTCATTCAAGAGCTCGATAACCTCAAACCAGGCGAGAGTCCCGAGCCTTACGTACAGAACTTCCTGCCGGCGGTTCTACCTGCACTCCGTCTTGGCATGCGTCTGATTGGACGGCCGCGGGTCATCAATTTTCTCGCGCCACTGTTGGGCAAATTGATCGCGAATCTTATTGGCCCGGAACAGGCTCCCGCGCTCTCTAGAGCCATTGTAGACGCGGGGCTCAAACTCCTGAGCCTTGAAATGTCTGAAGCTGAGAAATCCGGTCTGGCTGCTTCTGCCGTGGCGGGAACGGTTGAGGAGACTGTCAACCGAGTGGCTTCGCTGCCGGAATACATTCTCGATAACCAGGAGTTACTGGAAGGATTCGCCCTAGAGGCATTTGAGCAGGCGGCAGCCGCCAACTTACCCGCCGTGCTTTCCGCGGCTACGTATAGACAGCGGCCCGACCTGTTGGAGGGAGGCGTCAACGCTGCATGGCTGCTTATGCCCTTGCGCGGGCGGAAGCGATACAAGCGGTGTACCCGAGCTTTCAAAGTTAGCATCACGCCGCACATGGCGGAGGAAGTCGAAAGCTTCGAGGGAGTGCCTCTTTCCGACTATTTGCAGGATCAACTCGGAGTACCCGAGGGCGCCGAGGTGGAGGCGGAGGTGTATCTCTACGAGGCTCTGCCCGGCACAACCGTCGCCGATATTGCGCGCAGCGAAACTGAAACCCCCGGTCTGGGCGCCTCAGACGAGGCTGCCGTATCGCAATTGCATCCGCTCACACGTGAGGCCGCATCGGCACTGCTTGGCAAGCCCGGTCTCGGCCGTAGCCCGCTCCAGGGTTCAGCCAGGCAGAACGTGGCCGCCGGACAACGGCTATTTCATCTGGCAATTGCAGGAAGGCGTCCGCTGACTATCCCTGGAAGATCGGGCCGCCGCCGCGTTCGGCGGCTCTTCCATATCAACGTTACGCTGGATGCTCCGCAAGATCAGATTCGTGTCTGCATCTACATCAGCGAGGTG
>DATHIZ010000315.1:0-5124 GCA_035316385.1 Bryobacteraceae bacterium
GATTCGTAATCACTAAGTCCGCACCCTCTTTTCCGAGCGCGCCGTCGGCGAGCGCGGCAACGACGCCAAAGTAGCCCGGTAACGCTGCGCAATCCAGAAGTACGCAAGCAGGCATTCTTCTGGCTGGGTCAGAGTAATGACCCGCGCGCCCTCGCCTTTATCGAAGCCGTCCTCACCAAATAGCGCAAACGTATTTTCGACTAGGTGTCGCGTTCGTCTTCCTCAACGTATTCAGCGGGCACATCGTCTTCCGGGAACTGTCTGGTTGTGACCTCCGCAACGTCCGCGGGCGGCGCATTTTCGAAGCCACTGATCACCTCAGCCTCGTAAAACTGCCCCTCCTCGACAAGTTCTTCGACGCTCTCAGACCCGCCTTCCTCCTCAGTCGATAATCCCTGAGTATCACCCGACTGTCCGGCTGAAGCCGGCCTATTATTCGTTTCCTCTAGTTCGGACGCATCAGACATAGCAGGTCTTCTCTTCATAGGTCAATTGTCTCCTAAGCTAATGACGCAGCCATCCTGGGATGGACCGCCATGAAGTTATAAGTTAAGGCGGCCATCACCATCGCCGCGAGTGATATGGACGGCGCCGTCCGCCACCGGAGTCTTCGACAGACCCTTTGTCAGTTCGGAGGAAATGGCCACCTGAAAGCGCGACGGGCCCGAACGAAAACCGGCGGCCGCGAAGGCATCCTTCCACTCAGTTAACGACTGATTCGTAATCACTAAGTCCGCACCCTCTTTTCCGAGCGCGCCGTCGGCGAGCGCGGCAACGACGCCAAAGTAGCCCGGTAACGCTGCGCAATCCAGCAGGGATGCAACCATCAGGTTGCCGAAATACGGGCTGTTCTGCATTCGTTTCACCAGGGACGCAGACCACCCCAGAGTGCGCGAACCGCTGGTGATCCGGTGAATGCGCAGGCGGCCATCGTCGGCAGGATAAAGCTCGCGCAGCACTTCCAGGTCACGCCGCACACCGAAGCGGAGGGTGGGAGCGAACCCTGCCCACACCTCTTCCGCCCATTCGCCCCATACATTCTCAAGACTGATCGATGCGCCCTCCGCCAGCCGGACCTTGCTGCGCTGCAGCAACATGCCGCCGACCGCGCCGGCGCCGGAATAAGCCGCTGCCAGCGTTCCCGCACGCTTCCACCACGGCGACTGAAGCGCGGGCATACCGGCGAGAAACGCCGGCATGCGGTGAATGCGGAAAAAGAAGGGAACGCTCTCCAGACTCCAACCGGAGGCACGCAGCAGGCGCGGCAAAGGATTGCCTTGGTCGCCCATCCCGACGACAAAACAATGCCGGTTATGACTGAGGAACTGCTTCACCATCTGCAGGGGGAGCATGGCGAAGCGGCTATCGATGATGCTCTCTGAAATGGGTGACTGAATGTTAGCTACAGTGACTCGTTCGCCCTTCAGCACCGAAGGGTATTCCACAAGCATGTATCCACCGCGAGCCTCGGTGCCCTCCATTGCCAAATAATGCGTGCCGCGAATCGCACCGGATCGCGGCCGTTGATCCAGTTGCTCGGGAAGTAGAAAAGGCGCCTTACCGTCGCGTGTGATGCGGCGATTGAACGCTTTGGCCGCATCCACAACGGAGTCACTAAAGCTCAAAAACTGGATCACGTTTTTTAGTATGATATGGCCGCTCGAACGAGCGTCGATTCCAAGCCACAGTTCTAAGTGGTCCCAAGAAACAGCTTGCCCCACAGCCAGCGTGACTGCAGCTCGAACCGCTGCCAGCCTGAGAGCGTAGTCAGTCCTCGCGTGTTCTCCAGATGTTCGAGTAAAGTCCGCGTCGGCACACAGTAGCCGTGCTTCGCCGCCAGCCGTTCCATCAGGCGTTGGAAGTCGGCATTTAGCTTCCCGTCTTCGACAAACCCATGGCCGAAATGAGTGTACATGATGCAGGCTCCGCCGGAAGCCTCAAGTTGATCTTGACGTTCTTCTGTAATTGCCTTAAGGAATTGCTCGCAGTCATGTCCGTCGGTGGCTGTATACCAGGCGCGCACATAGGGGCGCTGCGGATCGTAATAGGGCATCGATGGCAGCGGCCCTAACGTGTTGATATCCGGGAAAACAAAGTTGCGGCAGTAGCGGATGCGCTGGCGGCAAATGTCGCCCCAAAAAGATGGGTGCCCACGTATTTGGCCGAAGTGCCGGTTGCGCGTACGGCCGAAGGTGCTCAGGTTATAGATCTGACGGTGGATTCCATCCAGGCGGGCCGGACCCCAGTACATGGCCTCGGCATTGTAGTGGTTCGCCATCGTCACCGGATCATGTCCAAAATACTGGCGAAATAGATCCAGCGCCTCAATGGTTTCCTCCCGCGTGCAAGAGTGCGGCATGGCATTGTGAAATCCGATCTCGAATCCAGCCCGCTGCAGTTCCTGGCAGTGCGCCCTGAATAAAGGATCCGCGCAGGTAGTGCCGGGAGAATTGGTTGCGCGGAGCGGACCCATCGGCCATACCGCCTTGGTCGTACGGAAACCAAGATCGGCAAGAAAGGAGTAAACGAGCCGGCTCTCCCGCTCATCCTGACTGTCGGGATCGTCAAAGATCGTGAATGCAAATTTCTTGTTGCCGGGCCAGATCATGCCGGCGTGCTGTGGACTGCTACGTACGCCGCCATCTGATCCACGCTGCCCAATTTTTCGAGCGTAAAATCTTCCTGTGGAATAGACAGGGCGAACTCGGTTTCATACCAGATCATCAATTCCATAAGGCCCGCCGAGTCGAGGACGCCGGACGTTGGAATCACGTCGCTCGTTTTCAGGGCATGCGCGTCACGGCCGAGAGACTTTGAGAGCTCCTTCACTTTGGTAAGAATCGCCGCCTGGATGCCTTCGTTTTTCATTTCAGTTCTTCTCCCTGCTCCGTGGTTTCCGGCGGCCGGCTCAATTCCCGCAGCAGTTGGGCGGCATCGAAGCCTGTTAAAACCCGGTGATCGTAGGTGGCTCCAAAGGTGCTCGATCCGTCCGCCGCCGCTCCGACGTGCGCCGCGATGAAGGAGACGTGACGCGGCAGAATGGGTATGTGCCGCGCAACCGGCCAACGCGCCATGCTGGTAAAGGCAAGTGTGGCGCCCGTGGTCTCCTCGGGCCGGAGCGATTTCTTCATCGCCGCCCTCTGGAGCGCCAGCAGCTTGTCCACGAATTCTTTCTCGGTCATCGTCTCCGCGTTCCGCACCACAACCATATACAGCGTCGTGCCGGCTTGAACCGTGAATCCCAGGTTGACGTGATCGTACAGATACCGGCTGTGGCCATCAACGGTCGAGTTCAACAGAGCGTGTTCCCGCGCGAGCCCCGCCAGCCGGAACGCAAGCAGCGAGAGCAGCGGATCGAACATTAGCTTGTGTGACTTCTGGAATGCTGCCGCATAAGCCGCCCACGGCCGCGCATCATACTGCAGCTCCAAATAGCCCGGGACAGCGGAGTCGCGATGCCATAGCACCGAGCGCAACATACCGCGTTCTTGGGGATTCAGGTCTTGGGTCTTGCCGGAAACTACTGGCAGTTCATCGATGACAGCCTGGGGCGCCGCCGCTGCCGGCAGTGTCAACCCTTTTGACTGCACGTACCGCTCGACCTCCTCGGCCGTGAGCCGGTACCCGGCGCGCGGGACCACGGCCTCGTCGAGATTCCATTGCCGGAGCAGAAGCTGTGCCTTGAGACTAGCGCCGGTTCCAGCCGTCTGGGGCGCGCCATCGGTCACTGCCTCATTGGTTGGCGCCTTCTCGTTTGGAGAATCGCCGAGCCACAACAACACGGAACCGACGGCAATACTATCCCCCGGTTTGTGGCAGATCGCCAGCACAAATCCCGCCTCTTCGGACTCCACTGAAAAATTCGCTTTATCCGTCTCCACTTCGGCAAGGAGATCGCCGGTGCGGACTTCAGCGCCTACCTCGACGGCGACATGGGTCAAACGAACGGAATCGTCGTTATTGTTAATGCGGGGCGTCCGAATGGCTCTGGACATACTTCAGGAAACCGGGAGCAAAACGTCGAGCACGGCGTTCATCAGTGCATCGACGCCCGGTAAAACTTGTGCCTCAAGGCTTCGCGCGGCGGGAATCGGGACCCTGGGCGTGCCGATCCTGTGAAACCTGCCGCGATATCCCGCGCCCGCGAGCAGGGCGCCGATCTCGGCTCCAATACCGTATTCGGCGTACGTCTCCTCAATCACCAGAATGCGCTCCCGTTTCAGCAGATGGCGCAGAATGGTCTGTTTCGGGAAAGGACTCAGCAGGCTCGGTGCAACAATCTCCACAATCAGCTCTTCTTCGGCAAGCCGCGCCACCAGTTCTTCCGCCATAACCACCGAGTAGCCGTAGGCCACAAGCGTCACGTCGGGATCGGACGCTCCACTGACAAGCGTCGAAAACAGATCCGCGCCTGGGTCCGCCGGGTCGGGCGTAAGCTCGCGGTAATCCGCCGGGTGGCACGGCAGCCCGTAGAGCAGCTTGTGCTCGAAATAGATCTTCGGGTAGGGCCAGTCGCGCACTCCACTTTCGAGGATTGCGCCGGGATCGTGGCGATGGCTTGGGAACAGCACTGTCATGCCCGGAATCGCGCATGCGAGATGCTCGGGCGACTGGCTGTGCGTCGGCCCGTACCCGCGCCTGCCTCCGCTCGGAGTACGAATCAGCAGGGGTACATGCGCCTCCGGAAACATGCCCGGGAATTTGGCCGCGTGGTTATAGAGCTGATCCATTGCCAGCGTTAGAAAGTCGGCGAACATGATCTCGACAATCGGCCGGAATCCGGCCAGCGCCAACCCGATCGCCGCACCGGTAATCCCCGCTTCGCTGATCGGAGTGGAAATCACTTGCTCCGGGTATTTGCTGGAAAGTCCCGCAGTGACCTTGAAGGCCCCCCCATACGGATCGTGCAGGTCCTCGCCCAGGAGCAGGCATTCCCGGTTCGCGGCTAGCAGGGAATCTAGCGCGCCGCCCAGCGCCATTCGCACGTTGTCAGCCGGGGCAGTCCGCCGACCAGTAGCTCTACTAGGAGCAGCGGCCACCCATAGCGGGGCTGGCAGCTTGGTCGCCTCCGGTTGCTGTAAGGCCCACTCCAGCACGCCGGCCAGAAATTCACTGTTCACGGAG
>DATHIZ010000316.1:0-9289 GCA_035316385.1 Bryobacteraceae bacterium
GAGCCGATCAGCGGAATCATCACTTCCGGGATGACCGTCTTGCCCTTTTTGGCCACCAGCACCACGGCTTCGAAGATGGCGCGCGACTGCATCTCGGTGATCTCGGGATAGGTGATGCCCAGCCGGCAGCCGCGATGGCCCAGCATGGGGTTGAACTCGTGCAACTCTTCCACGCGCGTCAACAGTTCGGGCAGATGTTTCTTTAACGCCGGAACCGGAACGCCGTAGGTGGCCGACATTTCACGCTTGGTCTTCGCATCGGCATGGGGGAGCTTCGCGATATCGACCATCAGGTTTTCGCGCTTGGGCAGGAATTCGTGGAGTGGCGGATCGAGTGTGCGGATGACCACCGGGAAGCCGTTCATCGCGGTGAAGAGACCGGCGAAATCTTTGCGCTGCATGGGCAGAAGCTTCTGCAGAGCTTTCTTACGGGTCTTTTCATCGCGCGCCAGAATCATGGCCTGCATGTGCGGGATGCGGTCTTCGGCGAAGAACATGTGCTCCGTGCGGCAGAGACCGATGCCCTCGGCGCCAAATAGCCGGGCGGCTTTGGCATCGCGCGGGATATCGGCGTTGGCGCGGACGCCGAAGTTGCCGCGGAACTCGTCGGCCCATTCCATAAACGTCGCGAAGTAGTGCGACTTGGGGTCGGGCTCACTCGTTTTGCACTGACCCAGGTAGACTTCGCCCAGCGTGCCATCGAGCGAGATCCATTCGCCTTCCTTGACAACTAAGCGCTTGCCTTCCGAGAGGATGGTGGCCTGCTTGGTGCCTTCGTTCACCGAAACCGAAGAAGCGCCGACTACGCAGGGGCGGCCCATGCCGCGCGCTACCACGGCCGCGTGACTGGTGAGTCCGCCGACCGCTGTCAGGATGCCTTTCGAAACGTCCATGCCGTGAATGTCATCGGGCGTGGTTTCTTTGCGGACGAGAATGACCGGACCGCTGGCGGACATGGTCACTGCGTCTTCGGAGGAGAATGCAGCGCGGCCGACGGCTGCGCCAGGAGAGGCGGGCAGCCCGGTGGCGATCTTCTGCAAGGTTTTGCGTAGGTTCGGGTCGAGCACCGGATGCAGTAACTGATCCAGCTGATTCGGGGCAACGCGCTGCACTGCTTCCTTGGTGGTCAGGATGCCTTCTTCCACCATATCGACGGCGATGCGTACGGCTGCCGGTCCGGTCCGTTTGCCGTTGCGGGTCTGCAGCATGTAGAGCGTGCCTTCTTCGATGGTGAACTCGAAATCCTGCACGTCGCGGTAGTGCTCTTCCAGGCTGGTGGTGATCTCGCGAAGCTTGGCATACGCTTCGGGCATGACCTGCTCGAGTTCGGCGATGGGCTGTGGCGTGCGGATGCCCGCCACCACGTCTTCACCCTGCGCGTTCACTAGAAACTCGCCATAGAAGACCTTCTCGCCGGTGGACGGGTTGCGCGTAAAGCCGACGCCCGTGCCGGAGTTGTCGCCCATGTTGCCGAACACCATGGCTTGCACGTTGGCGGCGGTGCCAATGGAGTCCGGTATCTTTTCCATGCGGCGATAGTAGATTGCTTTAGGAGTATTCCAGGAATTGAAAACGGCGTCGCGCGACATCTTCAATTGCTGCAGCGCGTCCTGCGGGAACTCTTTGCCCGTCTCTTTCTTGACCAGCTTCTTGTAGTCGCCGATGATGGCCTGCAAGTCTTCCGCAGTGAGATCGGTATCGAGCTTGGCTTTGATCTTGGCTTTGCGCGCGTCGAAGATGTGGTCGAACTCCTCCATCTCGATTTGCAGCGCCACTTCACCGAACATCTGAATGAAGCGGCGGTAGCAATCGTACGCGAAACGCGGATTGCCGGTCTTTTTCGCCAGGCCAGCCGTGGTGTCGTCGTTCAAGCCGAGGTTCAGGATGGTGTTCATCATGCCGGGCATGGAGAACTTGGCCCCGGAACGCACGCTCAGCAGCAGCGGATCGTTCACGCCGCCCAGTTTCTTCTTCATCTGCTTTTCGAGTTTGGCGAGGCACGTCTCGATTTGCTCGTCCACCTCTTGCGGCACTTTATTGCCGTTCTCGAAGAACAGGTTGCAGACTTCGGTGGAGATGGTGAAGCCGGGAGGACAAGGCACGCCGGCTTTGCTCATTTCAGCGAGGCCCGCGCCCTTGCCGCCCAGGATATCCCTCATCTTGCCATCGCCGTCGGCTTTGCCTCCGCCAAACGAGTAAACGTATTTCTTCATTGCTGGTCTTTTGTCTCCTGACTACTTTGTTGCCGAGTTGAAACTTTCAGGCGCTTACGCCTTGCGTAACGATTTCGGAAAAATCGGCGATATGCGAGAACTCGGTCAATAGACTGTTGAGCAGGGCTAGACGGTTCTGCCGGACCACCGGATCCGGGTCGTTCACTAGGATTTTATCGAAGAAGAGATCCACATACGGGCGAAGCGATGCTACGAGCCTCAGCTTTTCCGCATATTTGCTTCGAGCGGCTTGTTCTTTCACGGTGAGAAAGCTCCGGTAGAGGTCCGCTTCGGGGCCGGCTTGCATCAACTCTTCCGAGGGTGAAGTAATGGCATTGAATTGGGCGTTGGTCAATATGTTCTTGATGCGTTTGAAGCCGGCGGCAACGGATTCGAAGTCCGCGGTGGCGCGAACTTCGTGCAGCGCTTCGGCGCGATCGTTTAGATCGCTGAGGGAAGTGACGCCCGGCGCCATCACGGCATTGACCTCGTCATAGGGATAGCCGAGTACGTCACGCAGATAGAATTGGATGCGCTCGTTCAGGAACGCGACTAGTTCCGGAATGCCCGCCGCTAGCTTCGCGGGCTCCAAGGGCAGCTTGGCTTCAAACAGAATTTTGACGACGCCCTGAGCCGCGCGCCGCAGTGCGAACGGATCTTTGGAACCTGTCGGGATCATGCCCACCTTGAAGCACTCACGCAGCGTGTCCAGTTTGTCGGCGAGGGCCACTACCTGGCCTTCTAAAGTGCGTGGAATGGAATCTTCCATGCTGACGGGTTTGTAGTGGTCGTAAATGGCGATGGAAACGGCTTCGGATTCGCCTTGCGCTTTGGCGTAGAGTCCGCCGACTGCGCCTTGCAGTTCGGTGAATTCTTTCACCATGTCCGTGGTTAGATCACACTTGCAGAGCAGCGCGGCCTGTTTGGCAGTGCCTTCATCCGCAGCGGTTTGCGCCGCCAATTCGGCCGCTAATTCCACCATGCGTTGGGCCTTATCTTTATAACTGCCAAGTTTGGCCTGAAACGTGACTTTTTCGAGATCGGGCATGCGGTCCGCGAGCTTCTTATGCTGATCCACCTCCCAGAAAAAGCGCGCATCATTGAACCGTGCCCGCAGAACCCGTTCATTACCTTGGCGGATAAGGCCGTCCGGATCGCCATCGGTATTTGTCACAGCCACAAACTCGGGAGCGAGTGAGCCGTCCGCTTTCAGCACCGAAAAGTAGCGCTGGTGATGGCGCATCACGGTCGAGAGAATCTCTTTTGGAAGCTCCAGGTACGATGCGTCGAAGCTGCCGCGTATGGGAGTCGGATATTCGGTCAGATAAACCAGCGTGGTCAGCAGGTCTTCGTCTTTTTCGACGCCTTCAGCGAGCACGGCTTCGATTCGTGTCCGGCGCTCTTCCGCGTCTACGATCACGTAATTGGCGCGCAGCGTATCGAAATAGCCTGCGATGGTCACCGGCAGCGGTGAGCTCGCGCCGAGTATCCTGTGTCCTCGCGTCGTGTTGCCTGCTCTCACGCCGGCCAACTCGAAGGGCGCCACCTGATCGTCGAGCAGCGCCACGATCCAGCGGATAGGCCGGATAAAGCGCACGCCGCCCTTGCCGGTCCAATACATGGCCTTGGGGAAATGCAGGCCGGAGATGACCTCAGGCAGCTTTTCGCTGAGGGTTGCCAGTGCCGATTGCCCTTTGACCAGCTGAGCAAATACGTAGCGCTCGCCTTTGGCATCCTGCGCCTTCGCCAGTTTCTCAACCGTTGTGCCCTGCTTGCGCGCGAAGCCTTCGGCCGCCTTCGCCCCGGCGGAAAGATAGGGCCCTTGGATTACCGATTCCACGTCGGGCGCCTGCCCGGCGATGTCTTTCACCAGCAAGACGAGGCGGCGGGGTGTTGCCTTTGTAATGAGTGCCGAGCCGCCAAAGACGTTGAATGCGGCTTCAAAGCGCGTGCTCAGTTCGGCAAGAGCCGGCACAATCATCCAATCCGGAATTTCTTCCACGCCAATCTCTAAAAGAAAGGAAGCCATTTACGCGACTACCTTTTCGATTTCCGGATTCTGCTGCTTCACCCAGGCTTCCGCCACGCCCACCGCTAACTTCCGCACGCGGGCAATGATGCCCACGCGCTCGGTGACGCTAATGGCTCCGCGTGCGTCGAGAAGGTTGAACAGGTGGGAGCACTTCAGCACCTGGTCATAGGCCGCGAGTACCGGAAACCGGCGCGACCCAACCTTAAAAGCCGCCAGCAGTTCGGCGCATTCCGCTTCATGCTCGCCGAACAACCGCCAGAGCCGGTCTACGTTGGCCATTTCGAAGTTATAAGTCGAGAACTGCTCTTCGTCCGCCAGACGGACACTGGAGTATTTGAAGCCGGGCGCCCATTCGATGTCATAGACGCTATTCACGTTCTGCAAGAATGCCACGATGCGTTCGAGCCCGTAGGTGATTTCCGCGGGAACCAGATCCAAGTCGATCCCGCCGCATTGCTGAAAGTAGGTGAACTGGGTAATTTCAAGTCCATCCAGCATCACCTGCCAGCCGATGCCCCAGGCGCCCAGAGTCGGCGATTCCCAGTTGTCTTCTTCAAACTTGATGTCGTGTTTGCGCAGGTCGATACCGATGGCGGCGAGACTGCCGAGGTATTGCTCCAGAACGTCATCGGGGGTTGGCTTCAGGATGACTTGCAGTTGCTGGTGCTTATACAGACGGTTGGGATTTTCGCCGTAGCGGCCATCGGCTGGGCGGCGGCTGGGTTGTACATACGCCACTTTGTACGGCTTGGGTCCGAGCACGCGCAAGAACGTTTCGGGCGCCATGGTCCCGGCGCCGACTTCGAGGTCGTGTGGTTCTTGGATAATCGCGCCACGGTCGGCCCAATAGCGCTTCAGCTTGAAAATGGTGTCTTGGAAGGAATCCACTGATTCTGTATGTACCTAATTATAAAAGACTTGGCGAGTATTATAGGTAGGCTAGGACATGCCTGCGACAAACTAAGTCCTTAGCCTCTGTAAGCGTCGTAGCGCAGCTTGCCGTTCTCATCAGCTTAGCTTACCCTCTATGGCTCAATGGTTTTGGCCTGCCGCAGCCTTAAGGTTGACAATTTTTCCTTAAAGGTTGACAAACGAACGAAATGCCATTCTAGAACTCGCCAAAGTAAAGTTGACAACAGATCCCACGAACCATAGCGGTCAAGGAATCTTTTTCACCTCCCGGCCGTTAGATTCATTCGAGATTCTCGCCGGCGGGGTTTTCTTTACCTATCGTGTGAACTCAGATCAGGACTGGATGCTTGAGCGGTCAGAGTCAGAGTCTATGGCCGGCACAACAATTTCCATGAAGCTGAACAATCACAGCGACCGGTTGGACGAGGACGTATTCAAGCGGTTTTCTTCGGAGGACGGTGTGTCGTTCTCGAAAACCGTTGTACCCGTCGCACTGGCACGCTATGGCCAGGAGAAACTTGTATCTCGTTCCCAAGCTAAAAAGCTCTTGGCGAGGGTGGATCAATTCGAAACTGTAGTCTTGGACTTCGCGGGGGTAGATGCAATTGGACAGGCCTTCGCGGATGAGATTTTTAGAGTATTCACCCACAGCCATCCTCAAACAAAGATCGTGGCGATCCACACGAATGCATCTATCGGAAATAGCATTGAGGCGGCGAGAGCAGGATGGCTGCCGGTTAGCCTTCGTGACTGATTGTTTGAGTTAGAGGGCTTCGAGCAGCGGGGGTGTATTAAAACGCCGCTCCACGTGTTCTTCCATCTGCCGGATCAGCAGGCGGCGCAGGTCGAGGGCGGTGTCCTTATTCCAGATACGCGCGGGCAGCGCCGCAATCGGCGTACGCAACATGTCGGAAGCCAGGGCGCGCGAATCGGCGGTAAGGGTACGATCCGGGTAAGCCGCCAGATCGGGCAGAAAGCCGGAGAGGCGGGTGGCCCACAGCGAAAAATAAGTGATGCTGGTCCAGATAGCGCCGGGAGCGCGTTCGTGCATGTGGTCGAGAACTGCCGCCATTAAACGGAAGTAACGCTCGTTAGGCTCCTGGGCGGGGAGCAGGTGGTCGCTCAGCTCGGCGATGTAGTCGAGAGCGACGCTGGAATCGAAATCCGTCAGCAGATCGAATTGTGATTGCAATAGATCGCAGGAACTCAAGTTGACCAGTTCGCGATTTTCCTTTTGCGAATACGATAAGTTCACGAGCGAGAGCCGTTCCAGACCCGATCCAAAACTACTTTTCGGTTTGCGAGCCCGCCTGGCTACGCCGCGAAGTTTACCTTGATCGCGGGTAAAAAAGCTCACGATGAGGTCCCCTTCACGGAACGGGTAGGTGCGAAGAACGTAGGTTTCACTTACCCGCGCCGCCATGGCTAGAAAGACCTGCGCCGATAGCCGCGGTCATTAGAACTAACAGAATAGCAAAGTGCGATATTGGCCTTTATTCTGAGCGCAGGGCCACCGTGGGATCGATTCGCGTGGCTCGAAGAGCCGGGACGAGGCAGGCCACGGCGACGGTGGCCGCGAGGATCAGGGGCACTGCGATGAAGGTGATGCCGTCCAGCGCGGAGATTCCGAAGAGCAAGCTTTTCAGGACCTGGGAAAGTGCCACGGAGGCAAGAATGCCAGCGAGGAGCCCAAGGACGGCCGGTTTCATACCGTCGAGCAGGATGAGACGGCTTACTGCCGTGCGGCTGGCGCCCAAGGCAATGCGAATTCCAATTTCGGCGGTTCTTTGGGTGACGGCATAGGAGACCACTCCATAGAGGCCGATGGCGGCAAGCAGAAGGGCAACGCCGGCAAAGAGCACGAGCAGGCTGGCACTGAAGCGGCGGTCGCGGGTCTGCTGCGTGTTTATCTGAGCGAAGGTTCGGAACTTGTTGACGGGGAGGTCGGCGTCGAGACGGTGGACAACGCTTTCAATGCCCGATCTGAGGAGGAGCGGATCGCCGGTGGTATGTACGACTCCATAGAAGTGGCTTTCATCCCCGTCCAGCAAAGGACGATAGGCCGCGGGTTCGATGCCTTTTTCGGCGCTGGTGGGAACATCGCCGACGATTCCCACGATCTGAAATTCCGGATAAGGGTTGCCGGAGGGGTCAGGCGGCAGGCCGGAATCGGTTCCCAATTCCATGATTTGGCCCATGGGGTCGAGAGCGGGGAAGAACTTTTTAGCGGTGGCCTCACTGATGATCATCTTGCCCAGGTGCGGGTGCTTTTCGTCGTAGCCAACGCCATCCTGCGCGGTGAAGAAGCGTCCTCGGAGAAGTGGAATGCCGACTGCGCGGAAGTAGCCTGGGTCCGCCTGCAGACTGAGGAGATCCATCATAGATCGGGGCGGTAAAGGATGACCTTTGATGTGAAAGACAGTATCGTTCCAGTGACCGGCAAGAGGCGGATAGCTCACCAGGCCGGCGGACGAGGCTCCGGGCATGCCGCGAAGCTCTTGCGCTAAGCGACCGACGAAGTTGCTGACAGTTTGCCGGTTCTTGTACGTGGCATCCGGGAGGGAGACTTCGAAGGAGATGGAATTCTCAGTCCGGAAGCCGGGCGAAACGTCCTGCATTCTGAGAAAACTGTGAAGCAGCAGGCCGGCGGCGACCAGGAGGACTAGGGAGACGGCCACTTCCAGGCCGACGAGAATGTCGCGAAGACGTCCATGGGAGCGGCTGGACGTATTGGAGCGGCCAGTCTCTTTCAGGCCGGTAACCAGGTCGGTACGGGAAGCGGCGAGCGCCGGGAACAGGCCGGCGGCGAGACCGCTGAGCAGCGCGATACCGGTGGTGAAGAGGAGGACAGGGCCGTCAATTTGAATGTTCGCCGTTTGGGGCAGATCATCGGCGCCGGGGGCATGGGTCGCCAGGAAAGACGAAGTCCAACTGGCAACGAACAGGCCGGCGGCGGCGCCGAGGAAAGAGAGCATGGTGCTTTCGATGAGCAGTTGTCGAACGATCTGGAACCGGCTGGCTCCCACAGCGATGCGGATGGCGAGTTCACGCTGGCGCCCCAGCGCCCGGGTGAGCAGCAGGTTGGCGATGTTGACGCAAGCGATGAGCAGCAGGCAGCCGACGGCGCAGAGCAGTACCAGCAGTGCAGTTTTGACGTTACGGACCAGGTAGCTATTGAGCGTAACTACAGTGGCGGCCTTGCCCATGATCTCGTTCGGATGGGCGCGGCGGCTGTTGCGGGCGATGTTGCTCAGTTCTTCCTGGGCTGAGGCCGCGGAGTATCCTGGCGCCAGGCGGCCAATCACGTCAAAGAAGTGGTTGCTGTACGTGGTGCGGTTGGACACGTCGAGGGTTCGCTTGAAGGGAACGAAGACGTCCGCCGGTTGACCCTGAAAGACAAACTCTTTCGGAAGCACACCCAGGATGCTGTAGTTATTGCCGTCGAGACGCACCTGCTGGGCCAGTACATTCGACGCGCCGCCGAAATGCTTCTGCCAAAAACGATAGGAGAGGACCGCTACGTACGGGCTTTGATATTGGTCTTCGGCCGCGGTAAAGAAGCGGCCGATCGCGGGCTGGATGCCCAGGATTCGGGTGAAGGTGGGCGAGCAGGCGATGCCATTGATGCGTTCAGGATTGAAGGATTGGCTCTTGCTGGAGATGTTGAAGGAGGTAGCGCGAACGGCGGAAGAGAGGAAGATGGAATGTGCGTTCGCCTGCCAGTCCTCGAAGAGAGCGGGGCTGACGGAGTTCAGATGGTCTTCTTCGCTATCGCCGACAACATCACGTTCAAACAGGCCAACCAGCGTCTCCGGGTGCGGATACGGCAGCGGCTGCAGAAGCACGGCGTTGACCACGCTAAAGATAGCCGCGTTGGCGCCAAGGCCAAGCGCCAGGACAAGCACGGCAATGGCGCTGAAGCCCGGCCGGGCTGCCAGTTGGCGGAGAGCAAATTGGATGTCTTTCAGAAGGCCGGTTATGGAAATCGTTTCGGGCATGAATCTATCAGAGGTAGTGCACGTGGGATGCCACTGGGTACCGGGCGGAAATGAGAGCCTTGGCGGGCGGGCGTGGGCTTGCGGGTGTCCGTATTTGAGACGCGGTGTTCGGGCGTGAACCGCTGCTGACGGAC
>DATHIZ010000317.1:0-3831 GCA_035316385.1 Bryobacteraceae bacterium
CTGCATGGGGATTTTCAATGGTATGTCGCGCACGGATATGACCGGACGATCAAGATCTTGCCGAGTATCGAGGATCGCCCGACGCCGGATGCTCAGCCTCTCGTGTTGCAGGCGCTCTCCATCATCGTGGCAATAACTGCCACGGTCGCTTTGCTGCGTAACCACCGTATCCAGTCCTAAAAGCGAATGCGGGTCTATCTGGGATGCTCGTGGTCGGCTAGCACGGGCGAGGTCGTATGGTGAGCCAGCCACACAATTGGCGGTGTGGAATTGCTGTAATGAGTTGACGCCCATCAAGGCGGCATCAAGCCGGGACGCTATATTCGAACCTGCAGACCGGCAGGGCTCTCTGCCGGTGCTTGAGCCTGCTGCGACCGGGAGCTTTACTACTTCGTCGGGCACCAAGTCGCTGTATTCATTTAACGAGGAGCATCGCAACATGCCCGTGAAACTCAACCGATCAGGGTACAACCACGCGACGAAACTTATTGAGGACGGCCACGCCGTATTAGACGAGAGGGATGATTGGAGCGAACACCAGCCTTCGGCACGGGAGAAAAACAGTTTCATCGAAGAACACGGGTTTCGCGAATACCGGAAATGGCATCTTGGCATGGACGACGCGCAAGGCGAAAACAACAAGCGGCGCTATAAGTTCCCGTACGGTGACTTCAAGAATGTGCACCGTTGCGCAGTGCTCGCCGCCGAATCGCGGGCCGGTCAGTACAAGTATCTTGATATCGAGCTTGCGGCGGCGCATTTACATGGCATTCTGGAGGCGCTGGAGAAGGTAGGCCAGCCGAGAAAGTAGCTAAGCTGCAAGGTTGAAACCCTACGAAAATCTGGCATAGCGCTCTGAATTATTATTGCATCTGGCCATTGCAGCCGTCCCGTCAGCATGTTGCATCAAATTCGAATGGACTCCCGCTCGAGCAATCGCCCCCGGCTCGCTGAAGTTGCCCGGCCATGCTGTTGCCGTAACGCTCGGATTGCAATGCGTTTGATGCTGGACCCAAGCGCCGGGGCGGCCAGGCTTGCTGTCAGTGCGCAATAACCAGCGATACCGGTGATTTCCGCAGGAGCTTGTAGGTAACCCCGCCGAGCAACCATTCGCGCAGCCGAGAATGACCGTAGGCGCCCATGACGACGAGATCGGCTTTCTGTTCTCCGATCACCTCAAGTAGCGCCGACGACGTATCGAGCACGAGTTCGTTCGCGACCTTTATCGAAGCGCTGATTCCGTGATGGTGGAGATACCTAACGAGTTCGTCGCCCCGTTTCGCCGGCATCTCCGGCGAAGCCCCTTGCTCTATCTCGACGACGGTAACCGCACGGGACTTCGTGAGATACGGCAACGCCTCCGCGACCGCCCGCGCAGCTTCGCGGCTTCGATTCCACGCAATGATTGCGTGCTCAAAACCCTGCTCGAAAGGCTTCTGGTCGGCGACGAGGAACAAGTGCCTTCCCGATTCGAAAAGAACATCCTCAACAACATCATGAAGCTCCACGGTCTTGTCCGTATCGCTCAGTCTCAGGCCGACAAACACATCCGCGGTCCGGCATTCACGCGCCGTGACCCTCGCCTGCTCATGGGCGTAAACGTCGAAACGACGGCATTCGGCCGAACACGCCATACCTCGCAGGCGTGTCCGGAGTTCGACTTCCATTGTCTTTCCCCGCTCGCGCGCTTGATCCAAGAGGCGTGTCCAGTACTCCACGCTCACGCCGGCTTCAGCCAATGCAGGCTCCGGCAGCACGTTCAGGAAAAGGCCGACGGTATGTGCATCAAACAGCTTGGCCAAGCTTTCGGACGCGGCCAGCCGAAATTCGTCGCCGGATGTCCCGTCCAGTCGCACCAATATTACCTTGATCATGGTTGCCTCCTGAAGCTGGTGAGAAACATCCGACGCGTTGCGATATCCATGCTCTCACGTGCTGAATATGTTCTAGCAGACACTGTGCAGGTTTCATTGATAGTCGTCAGCACCCGCCCATTTTCCGCTCCAAAGGCCGAATACCAAGCCGCATGTTGGGAAAACTGACGTTCGTCAAGGTAAGCCGGCGGGAAAAAGTCGATGTTGCCAATCGAAGACGATTTAGGAAGCCCGATGTCCAATTGACGATCATGCTTCCGGAGTTTTCCGAATGTGGAAATCGCCTCCCAGGCAGGCGGGTTGGTTTCCCTTTCCTCCCCACGCGACCCGCCTTATTGCCCGCCACCCCATTCGCCGGGTGGCGGGCTTTTCGTTTCAGGCGCAAGCCCGGCGGAAACTGACAGGTGTCAAGGCCAACAACGCAAAGTGAAGTAGTCTTGCCGAATTGCGTCACGGCGGCACTCGCGTGCGCGCACGCCTAATTGTCCAACACGGAGGACTTGCAATATGAGACTGGATAGCGACATCAAGCACGATGTGGAAAGGGAGCTTAAATGGGAACCCGACATAGACGCCTCCGATATTGGCGTTGCGGTTAAGAATGGCGTCGTCACATTGACCGGCTTTATCCGCAGCTACAGCCAGAAATATCAAGCCGAGAAGGCGACGAAACGCGTCAAGGGCGTGCTCGGCGTCGCCAACGACATTGAGGTTCGCCTGCCATCACTCAACGAAAGGACCGATCCGGAGATTGCCCGTGCTGCGGTCGAAGTGATCAAGGACGAGCTTCCCCATTCCTATGAGAATATCAAGGTCATCGTGAAAAACGGCTGGATTACCCTTGAGGGCAATACCGATTGGGAATACCAGCGCAGTCGCGCTGAGGCGGTCGTGCGAAAACTCAAGGGTGTCAAGGGCGTTTCGAACCTGGTAGCGTCGAAGCCGCGCGTCGCTCCCTCGAAGATCAAGGCAAAGATCGAAGAAGCGTTTCGCCGCAGTGCGGAGATCGACGCCAAACACATCACCGTCGAAGCCAATGGCGGCGAGGTGGTCCTGAGTGGCATAGTGCACTCATGGGCGGAACGACAGGAAGCTGAGCGCACCGCGTGGCGGGCGCCCGGCGTCACCAAGGTTGAAAACCGGATCACCATCGCTCCGTGAATCGGCCGAAAATGACGAAGCCGACCGGGCTATCTTTCGGTCCGGCCGGTCTCCGCTGAACAAGGAGAACCGCGGCTTGAAACGCAAGGCGAAACAAAAACGAGACCAATCGGAAACCGTGGAACCTGATCCAGTGGATTTGGCTGGCATGGAATCCTTTCCTGCAAGTGATCCACCCTCGTGGATTCCGGTGCATCTCGGCCGGCCCACCACGAAAGGACCGCCCGAGAAACCTCCTACCGGCAGAACCGATACGCCGACCGACGCCTCCACGAGCCCTGGCTCCACTAAGGATCGGTCCGCGCTTGATTCTGACTCGCCTAGCCGCGCTCGTCGCAGACATACGCGATAGGAATGGAGATGTTCTGCTTGCCAGAACCGTGATCCTCGGCGCGGAGTCCGCCCCTGGCCGTCGCCATCTTCGCTACACTTCTGGCCGCCATGGACTATCTGCTCGCTGGCCGCCCCCATGTTCATTGTCGGCATCAAACTCGCCTTCAATGATCATCGGCTCATCGGAAATACGGTGCCACGTTCATCGACTTTTTTGCAAATGCTCAACATCCGCACACATTTCGGCAATACGTACGCCGACCCCGTCACATCGGATGACGTCACCAGTTCAAGATGAAACAGGCAACGGCGCCCCGGCGGGCTTCGTCGGTCTTACTGAGTATTCATGCTGTCGGCACCTGGAATTGCTTGCCACGAGGCGGAACAGGATGCGGGGAACGCTTGTCACTCTTCTTTTTTGCGAAAACTGATCATCATCAAGGTCGGAAACGTCGCTCCTGCT
>DATHIZ010000318.1:0-15377 GCA_035316385.1 Bryobacteraceae bacterium
TTGGAAAGCTGCCACCGACGCCGGGAATTGTTGATCAGTACTTCAATGATTCGACCGGGACGGGGAACCGTGGCGAAGTAGACGTCCGTGGGCCTTGGAATCAGGGTGGAACCTGGGAGTACGTCGAGGCTCCTGCTTTCCGAAAACTGCACTCCGCCGCGACCGGTGCCAGGCAGGCAAAAGGCGAGACCTCTCAACGTGCCGTAGGAACAACAAACGTAGCAGCCGAAACCGGCCATTCGCCGAATCGGGTAAAAACAGGCGATGATCGCGGTGTTGCAAAAAATTAAGGATCATTTCACATGAATCAACTAAAAGAACTATTAGTCGAAGAACTGCAGGATCTGCTTCAAGCGGAAGGTCAACTTACCAAAGCACTCCCGAAGATGGCTGCTGCCGCGCACCATCCTAAGTTGAGGGAGGCTTTCGAGAAACATCTCTTTCAAACGCAGGGTCAGGTCGAGCGCCTCAAGGTGATCTTCTCGTTGCTGGGCGAAAAACCCGAAACGAAGCCGTGTAAGGCCATGGAAGGCCTCGTCGCGGAAGGAGAGGAGACGATTGAAGAAGGCAAGAATAAGGAAGCTCTTTCGGCTGATCTTGCATTGATTGCGGCTGCTCAAAAGGTCGAGCACTACGAGATATCCGGATATGGGACATTGCGTGGGCTAGCTAGACAAATAGGGGAATACGAAGTCTCCGAGCTCTTAACCCATACGCTGGGAGAAGAAGAAAGCGCGGATTTTCTTCTGTCAGAGATCGCAAAGCCAATCATTCAGCAGGCAACATCCATTACTTTAGAGAAAAAGACCGGCAAAAAACAAACCGCTGGCGTCTGAACAGGCTTAGTTCGCGAGGCGAGTACCATTTGCCAAATGAAATCGAAGGTGCAGCCGAAATGAGCAGAGACATTTGAAGTCCAGCATCGGAACAAACCTGAGTTTAATTCGCCAGTCGTCTTGCTCCACATATTGTCTAAGTATTTGCAGCTGCGAATCTTCACAGGATTGGCCCACGCGAAATTGAACTCGTTCCGCATACCCATGCGGCGATTTATTCAAAGATTATTGGTGGAAGCATTCGGATCCTTCCATAACCGGCGCCCGCTTCCGACGACGATCAACTGTTTCGAAACCTCAGCGCCTTAAGCCGAGATACCCGTCCCCGATTGACACCCCAGGGTGGATGTTAGATCTTTTGTCACCGGGCGGTCGCTTCATTGCCGCTTTCTTAATGAAAGCCGGAATAGGGGATGTGAATAGTCGCCGGTGATACGAACCGGCAGCACGCTTCCCGCGTTTTCTCTTTTAAAAAATGGGTTCAGCGGTATCAGTAAGATTGATTTGACCCCGCCCGCCGCTTTCGAAAGACTGGCCTGCATGGCAAGCTTTCCGCTCAGATCGATTTTCTGAGTCAGTACATCATAAGTGCCTTCTCCGCGCGCCGTGGCCCCCGGCGTGCTGAAGTACAGATCTGAAAGCTTCCCGCTCGCATTTTGCAGATGCACATGCCCCTTCAGACCGGAGGTCACCCGGGGTAACGTTTCCTCTCTCTGGCTCTTGCCGTTCCGCGCTCTATGACTCAGCTCGTTCACCTTCTCTTGCGTTTGTTTCTTTGTAAAACTGGCTTCTTTGATTGCGAAATCCCCATCCAGATGAACTCTTCGCAAGAACGGCGCATCTCCCGCGGGCAATTGCGCCTGCGCACGAAAGGTAAGAGGCCCCTCCATCGCTGGCGGATCTGATCTCGCAAACAGCCGTAGCAAATCCTCCACTCGCCCGTGCTCCGCCTTCAACGCAAGTGTCACCCTCTTGCCCGCATCTCCCGCTCGGTCTTGGATAGCCCCGCTTGCCTGCAGCGTCGTATGCAGAAAGTGCGCTGCGACCGACTGGATCGTTACGTTCCCGTGCTCGCCATCCACTATTGCGGCGAATTCGGCCGCCACGTCCACCGGATGGCGGCTGCTCATCACCTCGAAATCGGGAATACGGGCGTGGCCTTGTATTTGGCATCGGGCCAGCGTTCCGCCAAAGCGAGCTTGCGCGGCCAGCATTCCTCGAATCGCATGGAATCCGCTCAGGTCTCCATGCGTGAAATAAAAGGAGCCGGACATCTTCGTTTGCCCTACCGCTCCGAACGCGAAAGGACCCACGGCTGCCGTGATCGCCAGATCGGCGGGTGGCTCTGGATTCCGCATCACGGTCTGCAGCTGCATGGGCTTATTCTTTTCAATATCTTCTAGCGTGAGTTGTGGAAAGAGAAAACGCAATGGATGCTGACCCGCATGACGCGGCGCAATCTCCAAAACTGCCCCGTCTGCATTCAGCTTGCTGAATGAGATTTGCTCTTTGACATCGGGATGCAATCTCATCGGGGGAGGAACCTCGGCTGGGATTGTCACCTGCAGGCCTTGGATGTCCAGTTCTTCTACATGATGGGTGAGACTAAGCATGGACCACCACGAACCTTTGCATTCCAGTCTTTCCACCACGGCGAGTTGTGTGCCGCCGTTCTTTGATTGCCGCGAAAACGTGATATGTCCGGCGACATAGCCGGGACGCGGGATGTAGATTCGATGGAATGTTTCGATCCGGACTGAGCTTGCCGTGAAATGCTCCAAAGAACGGACTGTTCTAGCGGGGTTGAACGGCCATTTCAGAATCAAAACGACCGCCAACGCTAGTAACGGAGTGCCCAAGCCCACTGCCATCCAGCGCAAAAGAGAAGATGATTGCGGTCGAGCGATGATCTGCCGCCTTTCCTGTTGATGAGACAGACAAGTTCTCTCAATTGTTTCCCCCGTTTGGCACGGCAAGCATGACGTTCGGGTTTTCTTGCGAAGTTCAGGGAAGCTATTTCAGGGGAGAGGAAGTTTCTTCTGATGTTTCAGTGGTCTCTTCGGATATCAGCTTCCCGATGTCTGCGTGCCTGCCTAATTACAACCTTTGTACACCCGAACGCAGCTTCATCGGCGGAGAGGGTAATCAGGATCAACCTGGTTTCGGTGAACGGACGAAATGGCGCTGGGTTCAAGGACAATGAGGGCTTCTTTGAGTTTGATGTGGAGGTCCTCAGGTAGTTTCGCGCAAACGAAAGGGTGTATGCTGTTGTCAGTTACTGAGGTAAGAGGACATGAGCAAACCGACCGATCTCGTTCAGGGCACGCTCGATCTCCTGATCCTGAAAGTGATCGCCTTGGAGCCCATGCATGGTTGGGCCATCGCTCAACGCATCCAGCAGATGTCGGGTGCAGTCTTGAAGGTAGGCCAAGGCGCGCTTTATCCGTCGCTGCACAAATTGGAGCAGAACGGCTGGATCACCTCGGAATGGGCAGTGAGCGAAAACAATCGGCGTGCCAAATACTACAAGCTGACGAAAGCCGGACACAAGGCTCTCGAACAGGAAGCAGCGCAGTGGGAGCGCCTCTCCGCCGCAATTTCCCTGATTGTCCGGACAGTCTAATGCGGCTCCTCACGATACTCCGGCTCCGGCTTCGATCTTTTTTCTCTCGCAGTGAACTCGAGCGGGAACTCGACGAAGAGTTGCGTTACCACCTCGATCGGCAGGTCCAATATGAAGTCGAGCTCGGCGCCAGTCCAGAAGATGCACGCTATGCTGCGCTTCGATCCATCAGAGACATCGAGCAACGGAAGGAGGAGTGCCGCGACATGCGGCGACTTAACATGATCGACAACACCATACAGGATCTTCGCCATGCCGTTCGTGGACTGCTCAAAAGTCCAGCTTTCGCCTCCGTTGCCGTGTTGACGCTGGCCCTCGGCATCGGCGCATCCACCGCAATCTTTTCCGTTGTGGACGCAGTTCTGCTTCGCGCGCTTCCCTATCCGAACCAGCAAAAAGTTGTGCGGGTGTGGGAACAGGCTTCCAACGGTCACCGCATGAATCTGGCAAATGCCAACTTTGAGGATTTTCGTGCTCAGAACAATACGTTTACGCATCTGGCCGCATACGGCGATTTGCTTACATCTGTTTCCGGCGGCCGCGAGCCTGTTCGTGCGAGAGTCGCGGCGGTTTCAAGCGGCTTCTTTGAAGTGCTAGGTGTCGAGCCTTTTCGCGGCCGTGATTTTTCCGCCGAAGAGCATCGTGCGCACGGCGCGCCGGCCGCCATGGTCAGCCACAGCTACTGGCAACACTATCTCGCGGGCGCAACAGATCTCTCCGAATTTCGTTTAAAGCTAGTGGGCGGAGTCTATCCCGTGATCGGAGTGATGCCGGCGGGGTTCGATTTTCCGTCCGGCGCCGCAGTGTGGATTCCGAGCGAGTTGGATCCGGACCCTGGCACCCGCACAGCGCACAATTGGCGAGGTATCGGCCGCGTTCGCGATGGGATTACCGTCGCCCAGGCACACGCGAATCTCAGCGCGATTGCCCGGCGGATAAAAGCTCAGTACGGGAAACAGGTTGATCTGAATGACGCTGCGGTCGTGCCTCTGGCGGACGCGATGGTCGGAAACGTGCGCACTGCTCTCCTGACTCTCTTGGGCGCCGTCGGCCTTTTACTGTTGGTTGCCTGCGCCAACGTCGCCGGCCTACTTTTGGCGCGTACGTCCGCGCGCCGCAAGGAACTGGCTGTTCGTGTCGCGCTTGGCGCTGGCCGCCTGCGCCTGATTCAGCAGTTCCTGGCTGAGTCCTCCGCGCTTTCGTTTGCTGGTGGTTTACTCGGTATCGTGTTAGCGGTATCGGCGGTCCGTGCGCTTCCGGCGATTCTTCCCGCAAATCTACCTCGACAGCAAGAGATCGCGATCAACACACCGGTTTTGCTGTTCGCTTTGGTTGCGACCATAACGGTTGCCGTGTCGCTTGGGCTGTTTGCTGCATGGCGCTCCGCTCGAGGAGATGTGCAGGAAGCTCTGACTGCCGGCTCTCGCACTTACGCAGGTGGCGTCGCTAGCCACCGGTTTCGCGGCTTTCTGGTGACGGGCGAAATTGCTCTCACGCTTTTGATTTTGATCGGCGCTGGCCTTCTCGGCCGCAGCTTCTTGCGTCTGATCTCCACGACACCGGGCTTTCGCCAGGCGAACTTGGTCACCATTCAGTTTTCGCTCTCAACGCCGCTCGATTTCGGCCAGGATGAGGCAGCCATGGCGCGGCAGACGCAACAACTGAACGATTTAGCGGCCCGCCTACGCGCGATTCCCGGCGTCCAGAGCTTGGGCTTAGCCGGTGCGATGCCCGTCGCGGCCGGCGACAACCTCGCTGATGGAAATTTCCTGATTTTGAATGGCCAAAAGCCGCCCGCCAATTTCGATGAATGGGACCGCATTGCGCAGAATCGTTCTCACGCCGGACACGCTCTTTACGCTGTCGCCAGCGAGGGCTACTTCCGCACGCTGGGCATTCCGCTGATCCGCGGGCGGATCTTCGGCGACCAGGACGGCGTCCATGCCCCGCATGTTGCCGTAATCAGCCAAACCTTGGCTCGCGAACGCTGGCCCAATCAGAACCCCGTCGGTCAAGTCATCGATTTCGGCAATATGGACGGCAACCTGAAGCAGCCGCTCACCATTATCGGCGTGGTTGGCGATGTTCGCGCACGCGGTCTCGATTCTCCTCCGAGCGCCATCATTTTCGTTGATTACCGCCAGCGCGGAATGAACGTTAATTCATCGCCGACCGTCCTCATCCGAAGCACTGCGCCACTAGGAGAGATCGCTCCGATCGCACGGCGCATTTTCCACGATCTCGCTCCCGATGTTCCCGTCAAGTTCTCCACGTTCGCCGATGAAATGGGCGGCTGGCTCGCGGATCGGCGTTTTCTACTCTTTCTTGTGGGTGTATTCGCTGCCGCGGCTTTGGCAATTGCCGCCGTCGGCGTCTACGGAGTTGTGGCCTTCTCCGTCACGCGCCGCACGCAGGAGATTGGCATTCGCATGGCGCTGGGCGCGCTGCGCGGTGACGTACTGCGTCTGATCGTGGGCGAAGGCGCCCGGCTCGCGCTTGCCGGCGTAGGCATTGGCATAGCTGCATCCATCTTTGTTACGCGCGTCTTGTCCAGCCTCCTTTTCGGCGTCAGTGCCACGGACCCGATTACATTCGCCGGCGTCGCTGTGCTTCTTGCTCTTGTCGCGCTGCTCGCTTCATATATTCCCGCGCGCCGCGCTATGCGCCTCGATCCCAATAGCGCCTTGCGCTACGAATGACTAGCAATGCCCAACCACAACGAAATCGATTGGCAACAGGATTGTGCAACGATCACCCGGCGAAAGCCGGCAAGCAATCTTTACCGTGGCCCCACTACTTCCAACTCGGCTAGAAACAACCATTGCTTGTAAGTAAAGGTCCAACGCACATATCGCGCTGCCGCGGATCCGGTTACTTCGCCCCACATCACTGTAAAGCCTGGCGTATCGGGCGCGAACGCGTTGGTTGATCCAAATGCAGTCCAGTTCCATCCGTTTTGGGAGATAGCTACGTCGATTTGGTACGGGTGATAGATGGCGGATGGAGTCCGCGACTGTACCAAGGCTCTAACAGCCTTGATGCTTTTTACGCTGCCTAGATCCCCTGTGATTTGAGTGGTGGTGTACGCCGAGCTGTTGTTCGAAAAGCCTACCCAGGAATCAAGCGAACACCCGCTATGTCCACCACCGGTGCGATCAGAGAGCTTCGAAATCGCCGCAAAGTCCGGGTATCTCGAATCGGGAGGTGAACTGTATTGATAACTCTGGAGCGGAAGGATGTCATCGTTTGGAGCCGTCTGCGGCTTGAAGACGTATTGGTACCGCCGGTTGAGTTGGCTTGCTTCTACCGGGAAGCAGGTTGCCTGGGGAGACATATCGTCGCCGAAAATCCAACTGATATAGCCGGTCACGTAAGGACGGACCGCGCTCACTTGTTGTTGAATCCGGGAAATAGCGGCGGGTGGATACTGGTCGCCGGTTGCGCCTGAAACAGCCGTAAATGTCTCAAGCGTGTCCCACAAAGTTGTGTTTGTCCCGGCTGCTTGGACTGCGGCAGCCAGGGCGCTGTAATAGCTGGGGAGATCGCCGATTGATGGCGCTCCGCTCTGCGCTCCAATACCGTCTTGCGGCATCAGAATGTCGATCGCGGCCGTCTGTAGAAAGCTGGTAGTCCATTGCTGCAACTCCGCGGCTGTCAAACCAGGCATGGAGCCGCTTCCGGTTTTTTTAATAACTACCGACGCGGCGGTGCGTTTTGTGGGGTCGATCTGCTTAAGATCGGACGCCCAGTTAGCCATCAGGGTAGTTCCGTAATAAGCAGCCGCATTACCGATACTGCCATAATATTTCACCCAATTCATCCACACCTCTTGAGTGAAGTACCAGCCTTGCAGGGACTGGTGCCGTCCGTAGCGCTGTAGGATTTCGGCGGCGACCCGCTGATTGTAGGCGCGGAGAGCGTTGAACCCGGTTCCGTCCGTCCAGTCGGTGGCCGTTTGCAAGGAGCCCAGAAGGACCTTCATTCCCTGCTGGTCGGCCAGGGATAAGATCATTTCGAGCCGGTCGCTGGTGGGCCGTTCCAGTGGACCTATGTAGTTGCTTGGATAAAGCAGGCCGTCCGGAGCAAGGCTGAAGCCGAGTGGATCCGTGGAGTCTGTACGTAAGTGGCCTACCGATACAACGACGATCGTGTTGATGTCGATGTCTTTCATGTATTGGAATTCGGGGCTCCACAGTTCCGGCGTCAGGTTGCGATAGAAATTCAGGAAGGTTCCTTGGATGGGGTAGGCGGATTCGGGAATAGCGCTGGAGTTGGCGTCGTACTTGTTCGAATCGGATTGGAGGTATTCCGTGCCTGGATCAGCAGCCTGAATCGCTTGGGCCACGAGGCCGGGCGGGGAGAGCAGGCAGAGCTGGAGAAAGAGGACCCCGCAGGGAAGGCAGTTGGGATATGTCATTGTGCGCGGGGCTTCGATTCATTTGCTTATCGGCGGAAGCGGCGCGCTCCTGTACTCAATGCCGTTTTACTTAGGAGTATCGTGGGCGCTTGCGCTTCCGGCACTGCTTCGGTGAAGGTAACTATGGGCTCCACTTGCTACCGACACTGGAATGGGTGTATTGTGTTGTCAGTTACTGAGAGGAAGAGTTAACAATCGCCGCGCGAAATACTACACGCTGACGAAAGCTGGACGTAAGGTTCTTGCGCAGGAAACTGCGCAATGGGAGCGATTGTCGGCGGCGATTTCGCTCATTGTGCGGACAGCGTGATGCGCTTAGCGACCATACTACGCCTGCGGCTTCGCTCGCTTTTCTCACGCAGGAGAGTCGAGCAGGAACTCGATGAAGAGCTGCGCTATCACCTGGAGCGGCAGATTGAGGAAGAGTTGAGTGCCGGTGCGAGCCCGGAAACGGCGCGTTCCGCCGCGCTACGGTCCATTAAAGACATTGAGCAACGCAAGGAGGAATGCCGCGATATGCGGGGACTGAACATTATTGATAACGCGGCGCAGGATTTTCGATACGCGGTTCGCGGATTGCGCAGAAGTCCGGGTTTCGCGCTGCTCGCCGTGCTGATCATGGCGCTCGGCATTGGAGCGAACACAGCTGTGTTCAGTGTAGTGAATGAAGTTCTTCTGAAGCCGCTGGCATATCGCGATCCCAACCGGCTTGTCACGCTGACAACCGCATGGAAAAGCGGCGCGAAGTTGAATTTGGTGACATTGCCGGATTTCCAGGATTGGCATGACCAGAGTGCCGCCTTCTCCGCACTGGCTTACTACAGAAGCTCGGATAGACCGACGATGGCCGGCTCGTCCGCCGAGTACGTCCACGTGGCGAGAGTATCGGCGGAGTTTTTTGAAACGCTAGGAGTGGAGCCCGCACTGGGCCGGCTGTTCAGCACAGAGGAGCAGATATCCGGCGATTCCAGAGCTGCGCTGATCAGTTATTCCTATTGGCATAGCCACTTCGGCGGAAGCAATACTGTGCTGGGACGGAGGCTTCGGATTTCCGACCGTGCAGTTACGATCATAGGCGTACTCGCGCCGCGATTTCACTTCCCCGATAAGAGTGACATCTGGCGCCCCGCGGATGCTGTCGATAGAACTTTGCCGCGCACCAGCTTGAGCTTTTATGCGATTGGACGCCTGAAACCGGGCATTCGCCTGGAACAGGCGCAGGGTCAACTGACGTCTATTGCCCTGCGCTTGCAGCATCAGTATCCCGACATTGACAAACACAGAAGCGTAACAGTAACCAGGATGCAGGACGACATGGTGAGCAATGTGAGGCTTACGCTTTACGTGCTGCTCGGCGCGGTGTGCCTGGTGCTGCTGATTGCGTGCTCTAATGTCGCGACTCTGCTCCTTACAAAAGCAAGCGCGCGGACGCGAGAGATTGCGATTCGCGCCGCCGTTGGGGCCGGCCGTGTCCGGATCATCTGCCAACTGATCACAGAGAGTCTGTTGCTGGCTTTTGTGGCTGGGGCGGCTGGATTGATAGTAGCCATGGCGGGCTTGAAAGCGCTCATCGCGATCGCCCCGGCTGATGTGCCCCGGTTAGCCGAAACCAGCATAGACGGGCGCGTGCTTGCGTTCACGTTCGGCGTATCGGTGCTGTGCAGCCTGCTGTTCGGCCTGGTACCGGCGCTCTTCGCAGCGCGTATCGACTTGAATGACGCACTGAAATACGGTGGATCGCGCGCCGCGACCGGCTGCTGTTCGAGCCGGTTGCGACCCGCGCTTGTCATTGCCGAGATCGCGCTGTCTGTCATGCTGCTTGCGGGCGCCGGCCTGCTGATCAGGAGTTTCGTGGCTCTGAGTAACGCGGCGCTCGGTTTCCGTCCCGAGCATGCCCTGCTGATGAAGACAAGCCTGCCAGTGTCCGGACTGGAAGGAGAAGCACACGCGCGGCAGTTTTTCAAGCAATTGCTGTCTGAGGTTTCTTCTCTTCCGGGTGTCTCCGCGGCAGGCGCCACGATGGGACCGCCGGGCGATGTCGCATCATCCGGTCCCTACTGGATTCACCATTCTGCGGAAAAGGCGATCTTTACTCCACAAGATGCGGCCGTTTATTCCGTTGTGACTCCGAACACCTTTGCCGCGCTTGGTATTCCGTTGAAACGCGGGCGCGATTTTGAGGACAGGGACGCCGCCCATGCTCCACTTACGGCGGTGATCAACGAAAATCTGGCGAGGAAAGCTTTTCCCGGCCAGGACCCGATTGGACAGCTCATTTTCACGGGCTTTGACTCTAACGAACCGATGAAGATTGTGGGCATCGTGGGCGATGTGCGGCAGTGGGGCCCGGCGAAGAAGTCCGATCCGGAAATTTACATGCCGTTCGAGCAACACACGCCCGCAGCCGGAGCGACTCTAAACGTTGTAGTGCGTACCGCGGGTTCGCCCGAGGCGCTCACGAACACGCTGCAGCGGAGGGTTCACGAACTCTCTCCGGACGCGCCGGTCCGATTCACGACCATGGAAGCATCGCTTTATGAAAAGGTCGCCGCACCACGCTTCCGAACTATTTTGCTGGGGTTGTTTGCCGGGCTGTCGCTCTGTCTGGCGGTTGCCGGCATTTACGGACTGAATACGTACGTTGTGCGGCAGCGGTCAAACGAGATTGGTATTCGCATGGCGCTGGGTGCGACTCCGGGGCAAGTGCTCCGGCTCATTCTCCGGCATGGTATGGGTCTTGCGGCCATGGGCATGATTCTTGGGTTTCTGGGCTCGTTGGCCGGAACGCGTTTGATGGCCAGCATGCTGTTCGAGGTCAGGCCGGTTGATCCCATCACATATGCCGCGGTGGCCGTCCTGCTTGGTGTTGTTGTGTTAGCGGCGAACTACGTTCCGGCTCGCCGGGCGGCTAAACTGGATCCCCTGCTTGCGCTGCGAGAGGAGTAAGCGGAGGACATTGCGACGCGTTTCGTCCAAATGCTCCGCCATAGGGGACACCATGAGCTGGCGCCGCTTTTTTAATCGTATGGCGACATTTCAGACAACACCGTAACTCCAAAGTTGTAAGTCCCGCGAGTGTTACTCGCCGGTTACACGCTTGCCATGCCACCATCAACAAATAGTTCAATGCCGCGAATAAATTTGCCATCGTTCGAGGCCAGGAACAAGGCGGCTTTGGCTATATCCTCGGTATGACGCATCTCATTAGCTGGCACCATGGAGACGATTTGTTTCTTTATCTGTTCCACGACTTCTTTGGGCAGATCAAGGGAGCTCCAGATTGGAGTATCAATCGGACCGGGTGGCGCTATACGTAGTAAAACCAGAAAGACCGGCCTGCGACGCATTTGAACCGCACAGAAGAACGATACCGCCGTCTGGCACCAAGGCAAGCGCCTTCTGAACAGTGATCCGCGCAGATTGACATTGAACACTTGATCGTAATCCTGTCCGGTTATCTGCCCTATGGGAGAAGGGATGCCGATACCTGCATTGGCAAAGACTATAGACGGTCGAGATCCGCCAGATTCGAGACATCACCTTGTACTGCGCTTCGCGCCCACGAGTTTCATGCTATCCCCGGATTTCTCGCCGGACCCCAACCTAGGTGACGGCGCATACTTATCACGTGGCTGCCGTGCCCCAGGTGCTGATTCTCCAGGACTCCGCCACCCGCATTTGTGCCTACGACTTCTCCCTTGTTGTTGAGCAGTGGCGCACCACTGCTGTAACGCGAGACCGGGGGCGCGGAGAACCGAAATATAAGGGTCTGGGCGGTTTGCTCCACGACGACAGCTTGCATGGGTCGTTTACTTGTTCCTTGACCTGAACTAGCCGCGAGCCAGACCGGTTCGCCGGGTTGCGGCGGCTGGGCAGCGAGCTTTGCTGGCGAGATCCTAGTCGCTGCGTCTGCCCGAAATGCTGCAATGTCCCGTTGAGAATAAGGTTCCTTATCGCCAAGCCGTGCATTCGGAAGAACCAGCATGGAAGTAGCCACGCCTAACTCCGCAAACATCCACTTGGCCGCAAAAACATCGTAGAGGGTGACGCTTTTGACGATCGCGGGCAACTCCCGACCGGTGTAGGAACCGTTGTCCGAACGACAATCAACGCCTTGGCTCCTGATCAGCTCATCCATTACGTGAAGCGCAGTCAGAATCAAGGGCGGACCACCGCGTTCCGACTCAACAGCAAATGCGTGACCACCGAAAAACGAGCCGGATTGAGAACGAAACTCCGGACGGACTACAAAGTAGTTAGGGACAAGTGGTGCTGGCGTACTGCACTGTGGAATGGTGAGCCACTGCAGGTATTGGCCGCGCGGCTCTCCCGTGAAGGCTCGAAAAACATGCCGGAGGACAGGACTCGCTGCTCCGAAGCTGTCTGGCGCGGGATGTTTCACGGCTCCGCGTTCAAACAACCCGTAACAGGCCTCGCAGAGATCGTTGTCCGGCCCCAAGGGGCAAGTTTGGCATTCGAAACGCCGCCCAAAGACCGGTTTGGCACCGCAGGCATGACACCGGTACCAGATATGGACTAACTCAGCTTTGCTCATACACACAACACGCAACAGAAGAACGAACCGATGCAATCACTGCATGCTAAAGGGAACCGAGACAGCGGAATGGCCGGGGATGCCACCGGTGCACACGACATCTACATGGTGGAATCGGAAGTGCAAACTGTTCGCCCGGCTCTGGCAGCCTCTTTGCAAAGCCGGGCGGATTTGAAAAGGTCTTACGAGCGGGACCTCTATAAAAGATGGTCCACAACTCCAACCGTTTACATTACTTGTATAACACGATGTGTGGATGGCATCTGCAGGTAGCTCGGCTCCCAAGCACTGACGATGTTTGAACTTGGCGCTGCCGAGAGACATCGAGCAAGGCTACTAAAATCTCAAGACTACTCCGTGGTGACGTCTCGTGGAAGTCTTCATCAAATGTTCCGGGGCCAAGAGAATCGTCAGTGCGTTCGATAGCGAGGCCTATCTCATTTGGAGCCGGCATTAACAAGTCTGATTCTCAGCATCCAGTCTTTGTCTCCGCTGGAATACGCAGCCCTGATCGCGTTCTGGTGCCAGCTCTGGGGCTCGCACAGATGCCTGTGTCCGCATGTTCGAGGACCGGCCCGAGCGAAATTGGGCCGCGACATGGCGATGGTCGATGGGATATACGAACCGGACATGATCCCGAAGCCCCTCATGCTTCCCAATCAGAAGCCAATCTCATTCACGGACACGGCAGTTTGGAGTATCCGCGAGTGCCGCACCGCGCGCGGTCCGATCTGGCATGCGGGACGGAAATAAAAAGCGATTCTGCGGGTTATAGAGACTGAGCATTGTTTTGTGACTAAGGACGGGCTCAAGATGGCCGTCTACACCGAATATGACAAGACGGACCAGGTGAACAGATGGGAGATCAACCATGAGAATTGGATTTGTGAGTTTGCCTGTGTCAGGGCATCTGAACCCGACGACCGCGGTGGCGCGCAAGCTGCAATCGCGCGGAAACGAAGTGGTTTTCATTGGCGTTCCGGATGCCGAACCCAGCGTTCGTGCAGCCAACCTGCACTTCGTACCCTTTTGTGAAAAGCAGTATCCCGCCGGTTCCATAGCCAAAGCATGCAGTTCCGTGGCGAAACTGCATGGCGAAGATGTGATCTCGCACTGGCTACGGGAGGTGTCGACGGGCCTGTTTCAGGCGGGGTTGGAGCATTTGCCGAAAAAACTGGAAGAGACAGGGGTTGAGGCGCTGGTGCTCGATACGGGACACACCTTTCTCCAACTTGTACCTATGAGCCTAGGCATGCCTTACGCGCAGATTTGGAATGCCCTCCACCTTGATCCATCAGGGACGACCCCGGCCTGTATTTATAGTTGGCCGCATGAGACTACTCCGGAAGCTCTCGCCCGGAACGGCGCGGGATTAAAGAAGATCGGCAGGCTTTTGGGGCAGAATCGAGCGATTGCAGAGTCTTACGCCGAGAAGATGGGACTGCCGATCGATTGGAGCAATCCCGCCGCAACTACCTCCAAGCTAGCGGTGATCACGCAGGCACCCAAAGAATTTGATTTCCCAGGCATCCCTTGGCCCGCGCAGTTTCACTACGCAGGTCCCTTCTACGATAATGAAGGACGGGAGCCGGTACCTTTTCCATGGGAAAGACTCACTGGCGAGCCGCTGATCTACGCTTCCCTGGGAACACTCGTGAATGGACGGGCCCATGTGTACCGTTCCATCCTCGACGCAGTCAGGGCGCTTCCTGGGATGCAAGTGGTGCTTTCGGTGGGCCGTACTATAAACCCAGACGACCTGGCGCCCATTCCATCGAATACGATTGTTGTCCGTGCGGCTCCTCAAATTGAACTGTTGAAGCGTGCGGCGCTTTGTATCACGCATGCCGGCCTGAATACAGCGCTTGAGTCGCTGGGACAAGGGGTGCCCATGGTGGCGATCCCGATAGGGTTTGATCAACCGGGTGTCGCTGCCCGGATTGCCTATCACGGGGCGGGTGAGTTCGTGGAAGTAGGAGATCTGACGGTAGCACGTCTCTCAGAGCTGATTCAGAAGGTGCTGAAGAATCCAAGCTACCGCGACAGAGCCCGTTACTTCCAGAAGGTGATCGCGCAGACGCGCGGGCTGGACGTGGCCGCCGAGGCGATTGAACAGGCATTTCGAAAGAATCTGCCAAAGGTTTCCGATCGTCGATCTAATCAGGCAGGGCGGAAAGCAGAAGTGGCTTTACGAACCGCTTTCTGGAACTGAGCGAACAGACGAGCGCCCGGCAGGAAGTTCCAGCCTAAGTCAAAGGATTGGTCTTCCCGCGCTACCGAATAGATTTCTTTGGGAGGATGCAGCGGCCCTTCAACCGGGCCAGCCTTCCTTGCAGTTGTGACCGAGTTCTCGAGAGCCTTCCGGTCCACTTTATCGTTGGTGTTCCGAGGCAGCGACGGCAGTTCGCGAAAGATCGCCGGGACCATATAGTCGGGGAACCGGAGCATGAGAAATGATTTAATCGCGGCCGCCGTAATGCTCCTGGTTCTATCCTGAACGTAAAAGCAGCAGAGTTGTTTCGACTCGGGACTTGTTCCTCTCGCAATGACAGCGGCGGAAGCGAGCCCCGGCATTGAGGAGAGCGCCAGCTCAATTTCCTCCGGTTCCACACGGAATCCGCGGATCTTGAGCTGAAAATCAGTTCGCCCAACGAATTCAAGTAGCCCAGCTTCGTTGTATCTACCCAGATCTCCGGTCCGATATAGACGCGCAAAGATTCCCGGCTTGACCTCGACCTGTAAAAACTTTTCGGCAGTTAATTCCGGACGGTTCCAGTAACAGCGAGTAAGTCCCTCTCCGCCAACGAATATTTCACCTGTCCGGAGGCCGTGGATGGGCTGCATGGATTCATCCAGTAAGTAGACCGGGGACTTATCGACCGGCGATCCAATCGGAATTGACGGCTGCTCGGTATCGGAGAGCTTCACTCGATGACATGTGCTGAA
>DATHIZ010000319.1:0-19069 GCA_035316385.1 Bryobacteraceae bacterium
GCCCGCCTGGCCCAAGAGCACAAGCCGAAGATGATTATTGGCGGAGCCAGCGCCTATTCACGCGTGATCGATTTTGTACGCTTCCGCGAGATCGCCGATTCGGTTGGCGCGGTGTTTCTGGTGGACATGGCGCATTATGCCGGATTGATCGCGGGCGGCGTTTATCCGAATCCATGCAAATACGCCGACATCGTGACTTCCACCACCCACAAGACCTTGCGGGGCCCGCGCTCCGGCGTGATTTTTGCCAGGGAGCAATTCGGAGCGGCGATTGACAAGGCTGTTTTCCCGGGAGCCCAGGGCGGCCCGCTGGTACATATCATAGCCGCCAAAGCGGTCTGTTTCCTGGAGGCTCTGGCGCCGGAATTCCGCGAGTATCAACAACAAGTGCTTGCCAATGCGCGCGCGCTGGCGGCTTCGCTGAGCGCCGAAGGGTTTCGCGTAGTTAGCGGCGGCACCGATTCGCACATGATGCTGATCGATGTCTTTGCGAAAGGCATCAAAGGCAAAGAAGCGGAGAAGGCGTTAGACGAAGCCTACATCACGGCGAACAAGAACGGCATACCGTTTGATGTCAACCCACCGTTGAATCCGAGCGGCATCCGGCTGGGCAGCCCGGCAGTGACCACGCGCGGCTTCAAAGAGAGCGAGATGAAGGAAGTGGGCCGGCTGATTGCGCAAGTGTTGAATGACGTGAAGTCGGAAGAAACTCGCGACGAAGCGCGGAGAGGCGTCGCGGCGTTGACCGCGGCCTTTCCGCTTTACCCCTGGAAACAATAGCTCAACAGCAGCCGGGCTTTGTAGCTGGGCCGCTTACGAGTGGCCCAGTATGCGATGCGGCTTGTAGGGCTCTTCCAGTTGCTTGATTTCGTCGTCCGAGAGCTTTAGCGAAAGCGCGCCGACGGCCTCGGTCAGATGGTGCGGCTTGCTGGTTCCCACAATCGGCGCGGTAATAGCAGGGTTTGCCAGCATCCATGCCAGCGCGACTTGCGTATTGGGAACGCCGCGCGATTTGGCGACTTCGCCCACGCGCTCCAACACGGCAAAATCGTCATCCTGATAGTACAAGTGCTTGGCGAAATCGTCAGTGTTGGCGCGCGTGGTTTCACCGGCCGTCTTGCTGCGATTGCCGGCTAAAAATCCACGCGCCAGAGGGGACCACGGAATCACCGCAATGCCCTGGTCGCGGCACAATGGCAGCATCTCGCGTTCTTCCTCGCGATACACCAGGTTGTAGTGGTTCTGCATGGAAGCGAAACGCGTCCAGCCATGCGCCTCACTCACGTGCAGCGACTTGGCAAACTGCCAGGCGAACATAGACGAGGCGCCGATGTAGCGGGCTTTCCCGGCCTTCACGACGTCATGCAGCGCTTCCATGGTTTCTTCGATCGGCGTGGTGTAATCCCAACGGTGCGTCTGGTAAAGATCGACGTAATCCATCCCCAGGCGCTTCAAACTATGGTCGATCTCCGTCATGATCGCTTTACGCGAAAGACCGCGGCCATTCGGATCGGGCCGCATGGGATTGAACACCTTGGTCGCCACAACCAGCTCGTCTCGCTTGCCGAAATCGCGCAGAGCCCGGCCGGTGACTTCTTCACTGGCTCCATCCGAATACATATTTGCCGTGTCAAAAAAGTTAATGCCGGCCTCCAGCGCTTGCCGGATGGAAACCCGGCTGGCCTCTTCATCCAGCACCCACTCGCGCCACTTGCTTGAACCGTAAGTCATGCAACCCAGGCACAGGCGCGACACTTTTAGACCGGTCTTACCGAAGCTTACATATTCCATAGGTAAAAAAACGGGCAGGAAGGGAACTTATGGCTGGGAGACAGGGACTCGAACCCCGATAGGCAGATCCAGAATCTGCAGTCCTACCATTGGACGATCTCCCAGTAAGGTTCATTTGCAGTATAACAAGCACGTCCCTTTTTTACGGGAGCAACCGGCACTATTTAGCGATGCCAGAAGCGGCGTGGAATGGCGTGCTTTTTCCGCGCCCGCTTTGAGGTAATGTCGCGCGGCTTGGCGGCCAGGGGAACCGCAGCTTTTGCCTTCGCTTCTTGACTATCGTTCTGATTGATGGCCGACTCTGAAACCATCCGCGCTTCGACGATAAACCGCTTGGGAGCCGCGCCCACATAGTAGAACGGGTAGCAGGTGATCATGGTCAGCAGCCGCCCCGAGTTCGGAGAACCCGCCCGCATATCCATCAGGCCGCCGCCATCGGGCTTCAGCACGCTGACATCGGATGGCCTCACAATCTTGGTGGCCTCCACCTGATACCGGTAGGTGCTTTGCGGAGATTCAAAAGAGATCACGTCGTCTTTTCGAATATCTTTGAGCGCCCGGAACAAAGTATCGCGATGGGCCGCGATAGCGAAATTGCCAGATTCACCCGGAAGGGCGGTAGAAGGAACGTGGCCGACTGCGCTGCTGAGTGTGCCCGCATCCACGCCCTCTCGTACAATCGCCGCCAGGCCCAACCTGCTAATCGTCACGCGGCCCAACAAGGCGCCCGTAACCGGCCGCACAAGTCTAGCCCTAGCCGGAGGCGGAGGCTGCGGACCAACAGCGGCAGATTTACTGCCGGCCAGAAATCCAACAGGTGTTTTTTCGCGTAGGTAGTCGGTGAAAGTTACGCCAGTCCGCCCACCTATTTGCTGATCGAAGGCCCAGTTCTCATATTTCTGGTAAATATACTGATCGCTTAGTGTGTAGGCGTAGTAACCGGTGCCACATAGGCCAGCAAATAAGAGGAAATACTGAAGAATCCTAACCAGGCTGAAACGGGAGGAGCTTGCAGCGGTATCGTGCCGCTGTCCGTTGTGGCTGTGAAGACCCGGACCCAAAGAAGGCGACGTTACCAGCCTTATATCCCGCCTCACCAGCACAGGATCATCAGTGTTTGTCATTTGCCGGTCTTTTTTATCTAGCCGCTCAGTTCGCCGCAGGAGAGATCATATAGCTCGTACGGCTCTTGACGGCCAGTTTCCGCCCTTCCGATTGCGCCGTTACTCGAATCGACCTAACCCGGCGCTTATCCTCTTCTCCGTTAGGGATATAACCTATAGTGTAACGGCTCCTAATGTCTTTTGATATCTTTTTGAAGACAGGGATGACGTCATCCAGGTTTTCCAGCCGGTAATATTGACCGCCACTTATAGCTGCTATCTTGCGCAGCACGCCGGGTTTCAAATCCGGATCGTCTTTCTCCCCCAACTCGACTGTGTAAATAGTAGCGCGGGAAGATTCGATGAGAGCCATCAATTCCTGCTGAGGAATCTTGCTGGCGTTATCACCGCCGTCGCTGACTACAATCAGCGTGCGCTTATCGTGATGCCCCTTCTCCAAGTGCTTCAGGGCGGAGGCGGTAGCGTCATACAGGGCCGTTTTACCTAGGGGCCTGCCGTAGAAGAGCGCCGCGCGCAGCGTTTGAAGATCGTCCGTGAACGTCAGGGACGGCGGCAGGCCTTTGGCTACGGAATCGTTGAAGTTGATTACAAAGAATTCATCTTTTGAGTTGCTCTCTTTGGCAAAGGCTAAACCGGCCAACACCACCTCGGCCCGCTTGTTACGCATGCTCCCGCTGTTGTCGATTACCAAGCCAAGCGTAACCGGAGCGTCGACATTCGCGAATAATGATATTGGCCTGCTACGGCCGTTTTCAGTCACGTGGAACGCACTCTTCGGCAGGCCCGTAACGTAACCGCCGCGCGGGTCCTTCACGCTGGCATCTAGCAGAACGACATCGACATTGGTGGAGATTGTGTAAGGCTCGCTCGGTCTTTGAGAGGAATACCCGGCGACCGCAATAAGTAACCCTAGCGCAAGCTGAATTAGCGTTTTGCTTCTCATCAGAATCCCGAAAAAGCAGAATTCTCCGAAAGCGCTCTTTCTCACGTCGTTCTAAATGATAATACGCTTGGCTGTGGGAGCAGCCAAGCGTTTCTACCGGCACACAACGTGGGTTAGGCTTTCTTGGCCGTTATAGATAACATTCCGGCTAGGCCAAGCGCCGCCAGGCCCAAGAGGCCGATTAGCGGACTGGAGCTAGCCGTGTGCGGCAGAGTCGTGGGAGCGGCCGGTGCGGGATCTTGGGCTACCGGAGCGGGTTCAGCAGCAGGTGCGGGCTGGGGTTCCGGAGCTGGCTGCTCGGCCGGCTGAGCAGCCGGTTCGGGAGCAGGCTCTGGGGCAGGCGCCGGTTCTGCTGCAGGCGTCGGCTCCGGTTCATGATAATTGGCGGGAACCGGGACAGGAGCGGCCGAAGCTAGTTGCGCTACCAATTTCTTAGGATAAGCGAACTCCTGTCCAAAGTTGTCGCCGGGATAGAACCAGGCGCGAACAGCCTTGGGAACGCCTGCCGGGGTCTCCCAGAAAGCAAATCGGCTATCGCCCGTTGGCTGCAGACGCTCATTGGGAATTGCCAGGATCGTTTCTTCCAGATGACGTTGATCCTTGTCGAAAATCTGTACGATATGCCGATCCGACTGCGAATTCAGCAATTTCCAAACGTAAGTGCCGGGACTTAACACCTTGTTCCCGGCAATGAGCGGCTCGTGGATAGTCACCACGGTCATTTTGTCCCAGGCATCCGCATGCGCTTTCGGTACAAACGTACTGCCTAACAATCCTAAACCTGTCACCGCCAAAGCGCCTACGTAAAACGGACGGAATTTTCGATCCATATTATTCTTTTAACCTCCAAACCAAACCAGCTATGTGACCGCGCCTTATATATGGCGCGATTCGTTTTTATCTATGACTTATCTTTCTACAGCATTGACAACGCAGGTTGGTGGCCATTCCCCACCAGCGCCATTTATCAACACTTTTATGACGAGGTTCACTGCGGCATCGGTGCAAAAAATACGCTTTGGCTACTTCTTTCATTAACTAGTACAAAAGGTTTAACAACGCCCCAACCGCCGCTTGCGCGCGGTTCGATAGAGTGTGCGTATGCCGAAAACAACGGAAAAGCTCATTACTTTCGCGGTGGACGTAGGGGGAACGGGCGTGAAGGGGCTTTTGCTCGATTACCGGGGTAAGCCGCTGAGCGAGAGAAAGCGGGTGGACACACCGCAGCCGGCAACCCCGGATGCGGTGCTGGCGGAACTGGATGGCATCGCGCAACAGTTGGGCGCATTTGACCGGGTGTCGGTCGGCTTCCCCGGAGTGGTGAAGCGCGGCGCCACATTAACGGCCCACAATCTGAGCCCGCAATGGATCGGGTACGACCTGCAAAAGGTGCTTGCCAGGCGCTGGAGAAAACCGGTGCGCGTGAGTAACGATGCCGCAGTGCAAGGGTTCGCCGCCATTCAGGGCAAAGGCGTTGAGCTGGTGATTACGCTGGGCACGGGCTTTGGATCGTCGCTCTTTACCGAAGGCCATCTGGTGCCGGGGCTTGAACTGGCGCACCATCCTTGGCGCAAAGATAAGACCTACGAAGACTATTTAGGCAAACGCGGCCTGGCGAAGTATGGCCGTAATCGCTGGAACAAGTTTGTAGCCAAAGCGATTGAGTCACTCGAGTCGCTGTTCAATTACGATCAGCTATACATCGGCGGCGGCAATGCGATGAAGATCGACTTCGCGCTGCCGAAGCACATTACGCGGGTGCCGAACGAAGATGGACTGCTCGGCGGCGTGGCGCTGTGGCGCGACTGAGCCGCGCCACAGGATGATTACTAAGTTCCTACTTGGTCAGGAACGGCCAGTTGGGAATCAGGTGATAGTGAAAGTGGAAAACCAATATCGCTACCACGCCCGCTAGCGCCGCCAGGATACCCAGGCAAACCAGAGCCACAATGCCCCACGGGAACTTCTTCCCTTCACGCCTGAGCACTAGCAGATGGCTGGCGAACACACCCACGAAAAACAGCAGCACCATGGGCACCGCGAACAACATCATGTTGAAGATGTCCGGCGTGGGGGTGACGATGGCCGCAATTACGGTGATGGCTAATATGGCGTAGCGCGAGTGGCGCAGCAGGAATCGGGGAGAAGCCAGGCGCAACAGGGTCAGAAAGAAGATGATGACCGGCATCTCGAACACCAGGCCGACGCCCAGCGTTACGTTCACAAATAGATCGAAGTAATGGTCGATCGAAACCACCGGCGTTACGTTATCTTCGAGGCCAACACCCAACAGAAACACCAGACCGTAGCGGAACGCCACGAAATAGGCGAAACAGCCGCCTGCGATAAACAATCCAGCGGTACTAAGGATAAATGGGACCGCCCAGCGCTTCTCCCGCTTATAAAGACCGGGGGATATAAATGCCCAAAGCTGGTAGAAGATCCAGGGCGAACCGACGAAGACGGAAACCAAAAGAGGAAGCTTCAAGTAGATTACGTTGAAACCCTCCATGGGCGACAAGGTCGCGAGTTTAGGCGGGTTCACGCCTAGTTGTCTCAGCGCATCCACCGCGGGCCCGGAGACGACTCTCCATAGCGGGCTACAAAACGCGATCGACGCCACGAAAGCAATCACCACGCCCACAATGGCTTTCAGCAGCCGTGAACGCAGCTCGCCCAAATGGTCCATGAAGGACATGCGGAGCATGCCCTCCTCTTCCGGATCGTCGTCATCTTCTACCGGGGGAGGGGGAGGCGGCGGCGGTGGAGCCTGAGGTGGTAGCGCGGGCGGCGGAGTAACAGCCTGATAGGGTAAATCAGGCTCTGGCACAACCTGAGCGGGTTCGACCGGAGCGGGCGTGCTGGGATAACTGTTCACTTCCGGCTCTGACAAATGACCGTACGGATCAGAGTGACTGCCGTAGACCGAGGCAACGGCGTCAGGTGTCGATTCGATTTGTGGACTCTCGGTCTCAACCGGAGCGGCGGGAATCTTGCCTTCCGGAGCGCCGGGCCCCTTGAACTCGTCAGGCATCGGGACTTAGCAACTAAACTGGATGCTCCTCTTTGGGAGCAGCGGAGAAAGAACCGTTGGACGCGACGCCGTTAGAACGCGGCACCGTTCCAGCCACGGGCGAACTTGCCGCTGGTTCCGGGGTTGGAGCCGGACTGGCAGCGGCCGGCTGCGAGGCCGTCGCTTCAGTAGAGACCGCACTCTCGCCAGTATCGGAATGCCCGTACTCGTCGTAAATATACGGATAACTGGGCGGTGGCTCGGCGCTCACCGGAGGCGTGTAGCTTTGCGTCTCCAGGCGCGTTTCTTTTTCGAGTTCGTGAAGATGCGTTTCGAATGTGGTCTTTAGCTCGTTCTTAGCACGGCGAAATTCGGTCAGACCCTTGGCCAGCAGCTTACCTAACTCGGGCAGCTTTTTCGGTCCAAACAGGAGTAGGGCAATCATAAAAATGCCCATCATTTCCGGTATGCCGATCGGTCCCATATAGAATTTCCGCTAACCCTTTAACGTTTTCATGATAGCCCAGGGTAGCAGGGCATTTTGTTCCGCCATTGCTGTTATGATCTTTGACAAGTCTTTGGATACCCATCTTGGGTGACCATCTTGGACAAACATGATCCGAACTGGATTTAGCAAAACGATAACCGGGCTGCTGGCAGGCGTCGTGTTGGCGGCATCCATCCCCTCGGCGCAGGCTCAGGTCGAGTTGAGAAACGTGGATAACGACCACATTGCAATTACGATTGGCGGCCAGCCATTTTCAGATTTCTATCTGGGCAAGTCTTACCCCAAGCCTTTTCTGGCGCCGCTGCGCTCAGCTACCGGCCAGGTGGTGACGCGCAAGTATCCGATTGAGACCGTAGAGGGCGAGTCGCGCGACCACCCGCATCATCGCGGCCTTTGGATCGGCTACGGCGCCGTCAGCGATGTGAATTTCTGGGAGAACGAGGCAGATTCGAAAGCCAGCGGCGACAACCCTTCGATGAAGGGCCTGGTGACCTTGAAGAACCTGGGCGAGTTGAAGCCGGGCAAGACGTCCGGCAGCATAAGCGCGGTGTTCAACTGGGAGGTTCCCGGACGCGGCGTGATGTTAGAAGAGGACCGCACCATGACCTTCTACGCCACGGACAACATGCGCGTTTTCGATGTGGATTTTACGCTCACCGCCAAAACAGCCGTAAAATTTGCGGATACGAAAGAAGGCTTCTTCGCCATCCGGCTGGCGGATAGCATGGCCGGCAAGAACGGCGGGCTCATGACTAATTCGGAAGGCGCCCAGACCGAGAAGAACGTTTGGGGCAAGCGCGCCGATTGGGTAGATTATGACGGCAGCGTGGAAGGACAGAAGGTGGGCATCGCGATCTTCGACGGCCCGCAGAGTTACAACCATCCCACGCGCTGGCATGCGCGCGACTACGCACTGTTCGCCGCCAATCCGTTCGGCGTGACGGAGTTCGACAGCAAATCATCCGATAAAGGCGGCAAAAACTTGGCCTCCGGAGAAGCTCTGCAGTTCCACTATCGTGTGGTCATCCACGCTGGAGACTTAACTAAGAAAGAGCTTGCCAAGCTGTACGACAGCTATGCCAAGCAGAGCAGTAAGTAGACCGCTTGCCATTCTACTGCTTTCGGTCGCGGTTGCCTTCGGAGCTCCGCCGTTAGCTCCAGTAGTTCCCGCCCGCGCGCAAGCTTGGGCGCATTTCGATGCGCGCGCGGCTACGGACGCCTGGCTCGCTACCGTGCCATCGGCGGCGCGCGCCCGGTCGGACGCATATTTCGAAGGCGGCTACTGGCTAATCTTGTGGGATTTTCTTGCCACCGCCGCGGCCATGCTCTTCCTGTTACAAACAAGACTCTCGGCGCGCATGCGCGATTGGGCGGAGAAACTGGTCCGCTGGCGGGCGCTTCAATCCTTTGTGTATTGGATCGAATTTACAGCAGTTGCCGCCGCGCTGCTGCTCCCGATGACGGTCTATGAAGGCTACTTTCGCGAACGGCAGTATGGACTCTCCAATCAGACCTTCGGAGCCTGGCTGAAGGATCAGCTGATCGGTTTCGCCTTGGTGCTGGCGCTGGGAGGATTGACGTATGTGGGTTTAACGGCCATTGTCCGGCGCCTGCGGGAAACGTGGCACATATGGGGAGCAGGTGTGGCGATTGTTTTCGTGGCGATCTCGGCAATGACCGGGCCGGTGTTCCTGGCGCCGTTGTTCAACGCTTACAAGCCGCTGCAAAACGCCGTCATCAAGAACCAGATACTCAGCCTGGCGCGCGCAAACGGCATTCCCGCCACGGATGTCTATGAAATGGACGCGTCAAAACAGAGCAAGCGCGTGAGCGCCAACGTCAGCGGATTCTTAGGCACGGAACGGATCACGTTGAACGATAATCTACTGAATCGCGCATCGTCCGAGGCAATTCTGGCGACCATGGGCCATGAGATGGGTCACTACGTCCTGCATCACATCACCAACTCGCTGCTGTTCGTTTTCATCGTGATCGTGCTGCTGTTCAGCGCCTTGCGCAAGGCCATGGACTACTCGCTGGCGCGCTGGGGAAGGCGCTGGGAAATCCGCGATGCAAGCGATACGGCCGTACTACCGTTGGCCGCCTTGATTCTGGCGTCCATAAGCTTTCTGTTTATCCCGGTTGGCAACACGTTCACGCGCACGCAGGAATATGAAGCCGACATCTTCGGATTGAACGCGGCGCGCCAGCCCGACGGCGAAGCGGAAGTTGATCTGCTTTTGGGCGAGTATCGCAAACTGGACCCTTCGCCGCTCGAGGAGTTTGTATTCTTCGATCACCCGGGCGGCCGCACGCGGATCTATGCCGCAATGCGTTGGAAGGCCGAAAATCTTTGCCTGTTCGACCCCGCGCTTCCCTGCGCGAACCGTCCCGAGGGAACAGCTATACAGGCTCCCAACGTCCCGTCTCACCCGAGCGAAAAACAGCATCGATAACTTTCATATTGTCCAGCGCGTTTTCAAGCGGCACCGGCACGTCCAGGTTTTCCTGAATGGCCCGCGAAAAAGCATCGCCTTGCAGCGTGTATTGATCGACAGTGGCGAATTCTTCGACACGTGCACTTCGACCGGCGAGTTGAGATCCGTCATCAACAAAAATCCGGTTGGGGCTGTCGGGAGGGATGTTGTAGGGAATTTCTATGTCGATGCGGCCCTTCGTCCCCAAGACCTGCATGCGCTGAAAAGGGACCAGCTGGGTGCTGCAAATGAAGGAAGCCTGCCCGGGCGCGAAATCGAGCAGCGCCGAAGTCAGCCCGTCGGTTCTCATCCCGGGATCGCGATCGAGAACGGCTGTCACGCGCGCTGGCTCCCGCTCGAACAGGAAGCGCGCCATGGTGATGGGATAGCAGCCGATATCCATCAATCCTCCGCCGCCGATGTCGGCCTGGTTGCGGATGTTTTTCGGATCGTTGTTGAAGTAGCTGAACACGCTGACAATGGCCCGCAATTCGCCGATCGCTCCGCTCCGGACAAGCTCTCTCGCCCGCAGCCACTGCGGATGAGTGCGCACCATGAACGCCTCGCCGATTTTGACCTGCGTCCTGTCTCTCACCGCAATGAGCTTCCGCGCCTCTTCGGCGGTTAGGGCCACGGGCTTTTCGCACAGAACGTGCTTCCCCGCCTCCGCCGCCCGAATGGACCAGGGAACGTGCAGATGATTGGGCAGGGGGTTATAAATCGCATCAATGGAGGGGTCCGCCAGCAGTTCTTCATACGAGCCAAATGCTTTGGGAATATTCAACCGCGCAGCAGCCTCTTGCGCGCGGCTGAGATCGCGCGAGGCAATCGCTGAAATCTCACAGCGGTCGCCCTGCTGCATCGCGGGAATTACCTTCTTTACGGCGATACCGGCAACGCCCAGAACGCCCCATCGAACCTTATTTGCCATCACCCCCAACTCTACTGCAGCAACAGCTAATTAGCGCCTTTTGGTACCCTAAGAGCGCGTGAAACTCTACGATATCGATCCTGGACACGACAGCCCCGAAATAGTTCGCGCCATCATCGAAATCCCTAAAAATTCGGTCAACAAGTACGAATATGACGGGGAATTGGGCCTGTTCCGGCTCGACCGCGCCCTCTATTCGCCCATGCACTATCCAGGCGATTACGGCTTCATTCCCGGCACTCTGGCCGAGGATGGCGATCCGCTGGACATCATGGTCCTGGTGGACGAAGCCAGCTTCACCGGCTGCCTGATGGAAGCGCGCCCCGTGGGCGTTCTGCATATGGTCGACAGCAACGAAAACGACCAGAAAATCCTGGGAGTGCCCAATCGCAACCCACGCTTCGACAGCATTCACACTATCGACCAGGTGTACCCGCACATCCGCCGCGAGATCGAATACTTCTTTTCCATCTACAAAGAATTACAAGGCGCGCAAACGAAGATGCAAGGCTGGGGCGGCCCACGCGAAGCCCGCAAAATCATCACAGACTGCCGCACGGCCTACCTGGACCGGCGCATCCTCGATACGAAAGAGGACACGAAAGAGCCGCCTTTGACCAGGGTCCCGCAAGAAGTCGACGCAGCGCCGGTCGATTAGCGCTTCCTAGACGTCATTCGAGTTATCGTCAAAGCCCCCGCTATCTCCAAAATCGTCATCTAACAAAGAGTCGTCGAAATTATCCGCATTATTGATATTGGCCGAGTCGTCCAGGCCACTTAGGTCCGAACTGTCCGCGCGGACATCACTCACATCCGTTAAGTGCTCGTTGCGTTCCTGATGTGGAGATTCCGTCTCGTAGTAGTTATTCACAACTTCCGGAGCCATACCGCTGCCAGCGCCCCCAAAGCTGCCGAATTCGCTGCCCCCGCCAAAGCCGCTCGCGCCGAAGCCGGGATGCGAGAATAACGACCGGATTCCTTCAAATGCCAGGGCACCCGCCGCCACGCCGGCCGCCGTTTGCGCCGCGCCGCGCAAAAAGCTGGGGCCACCGCTGGGCGGCGCGTACTGCGAAGCATATTGCGGCGGTGGCGCGGCTGATGGTTGCGCGTAGCTGCTTTGTGAGTAGCCGCCTTGTGAACCGAGGAAACTGCCGCCGCCAGCCGGCCGCGATTGGGCATTTTGCTGCTGCAAATCCTGAATCTGCGCCTGGGCCTGCTCCAGGGCCATATTCTGAATCAGCACGGTTTGGGTCATCAAATACAACGCGTCGGGCCGGCGTCCGATTTGAGTGCGGATGAACTCTTCCGCCTCTGCGTCCTTAGGCGGTGGCGGAGTCTGCGCCACCTTTTTTGCCAAATCGGTCAACATGTTGCGTTCATCTGGAGTCATGGAGATTTTCCCTACTCAATAAGACGTGCGGAGTAAGAGAAAGTTGTTGATTTTGTTCCACCCCGGCTGCTTGCAACCGGACGCCACTCGTGACAGTGTAGAGATGTTAAGGAACGGAACGGCTGATGATTTTGGAAACGATCGCGCCGGTCGATTCGGAAGTGAACCCGTGGGAATCTGCCGCGCATCGCTTTGACGAGGCCGCGGAGTTACTGAAGCTGGACGACGGCATGCGCAAGGTATTGCGTCAGCCCGCCATGGAGCTCACGGTGAACATCCCGGTGGTGCTGGACGACGGCCGGATCGAGGTCTTCACGGGCTACCGCGTGCAGCATTCCATCGCGCGCGGGCCGGCCAAGGGCGGCATCCGTTTTGCCCCCGATGTGTCGATCGACGAAGTGCGGGCGCTGGCCGCCTGGATGACCTGGAAATGCGCGGTCGTTAACATCCCATTTGGCGGTGGTAAAGGTGGGGTGATCTGCGAACCGCAGTTGCTCAGCGAAGGCGAATTGGAGCGCATCACGCGCCGCTACACAGCTGAAATCTGTGAATTTATTGGGCCGGAGCGCGACGTGCCCGCTCCCGACGTAAACACCAACGAGCAGACCATGGCCTGGATCATGGACACCTATTCCATGCACAAGCGCCATACCGTTACGGCTGTGGTGACGGGCAAACCACTCGAATTGGGCGGGTCGTTGGGGCGGCCCGAGGCGACTGGCAGAGGCTGCATGATCGTCACCACGCAGGCGCTGAAACGCTTCCGCATGGCTCCCGAAGACACGCGCGTCATTATTCAGGGTTTTGGCAATGTCGGCGGAATGGCGGCGCGCCTCATGATGCGCAAGGGTTTCAAAGTGACCGGCATCGTTGAGTACGACGGGGCCGTTTACAACAGGCACGGCCTGGACATAGATAAGCTGACCGACTTCCGCCGCGAAACGGGATCCATTCGTGAGTTTCCCGAAGCCGAGGAGGTCGACAGGAACGAGGCGATTCTGATGGATTGCGACGTGCTCATACCGGCGGCGCACGAGAATGTGATTACTTCCAGCAACGCGGATAGGATTAAAGCAAAAATTCTCTGCGAGGGAGCCAACGGGCCCACCACATTCGTTGCCGATTCCATTCTGGCCGAGAAGAAAGTGTTTGTCATTCCGGATATCCTGGCCAATGCAGGCGGCGTCACCGTATCCTATTTCGAGTGGGTGCAAGACCGGCAGGGTTATTTCTGGAACGAGAAGATGGTAAATGAACGTCTGGAAGAGATTATGGTCAACAGCTTCAACGATGTAGTGGGCTATGCCGAAAAGCATGCGGTTAACAACCGCACGGCCGCCTACATGCTGGCCGTGGACCGTGTGGCACAGGCGATCAGGCGCCGCGGATTATACGCCTAGTGAGCGCAGAGGCTTCTACCCCCCTTATGCGGCAGTACCAAGCCGCCAAACAACAGGTTCCCGGCGCACTCTTACTTTTCCGGCTCGGCGATTTTTACGAGTTGTTTTACGAGGATGCGGTGACGGCTGCATCGGTACTCGAGATTACGCTGACGGCGCGCAACAAGGAACGCGGCGAGCCCATTCCGATGTGCGGCGTACCTTATCACGCAGCCGACGGATATATTACGCGCCTGATCCAGCGCGGCTATCGCATAGCGATCTGCGAGCAGATGGAGGAAGCCGGCCCGGGAAAGAAACTGGTCCGCCGCGAAGTGACGCGCGTTATCACGCCCGGCACGGCGACCGATGCCGGCCAACTGCGTTCACACGAAAACAACTACCTGGCTGCGGTGTTTTCGAAAAACGGCCGTAGCGGCTTGGCGTATGCCGATCTTTCCACCGGCGAATTCCGCACGACCGAACTGAGCGCCGAAGATCTGGCCTCCACGCTTGAAACACTGAACATTCGCGAAGTGCTGCATCCGGAGGGCTATCCCGTTGATTCGGCGGGGGGCGCACCTTGTCTCGAAACGCCGCTCGATGCCTGGATTTTTGGCGGCGACTACGCGGGACGTCAGATTCTGGAGAACTTCAAACTGCTTTCGCTGGACGGCTGCGGCTTGGGCGACAAACCGCTGGCTGTGGCTGCTGCGGGAGCTGTCTTACACTACCTGCGCGAGACCCAGAAAACGGCGCTAAACCATCTGCAGCGGCCCGCTTATTACCAGCGGAACGACCACATGGTGTTGGACGCGGCTACCGTCCGCAATCTGGAACTGGTTGATCCGTTGTTTGCCGGCGAACGGCGCGATGCCACGCTGATTCACGTGCTGGACAAGACCTGTACGGGTTTGGGTGGCCGCCTGCTCCGGCGCCGCCTGCTGAACCCCTCCTGCAATCAGGCGGAAATCGAAGCGCGGCTCGACGATGTAGGCGAACTCGCTAACAAAATCATCGCCCGCACCGATTTGCGAAAAGTCTTAGGCGGCATCCAGGACCTGGAACGTCTACTGGCCAAGATTACCCTGGGTACGGCCACTCCGCGGGACGTGCTGGCCCTGGGCCGCTCCCTGGCTCAATTGCCCCGGGTGGCCGTGTTGTTGGAGCAGTTTGAGGCCACGGGCCTGCGTCGCGAGATTGATCCGGTAACCGACGTTTGTGACAAAATCCTGGGCGCCATCGCCGAAGAGCCGCCGGTGAATTTGGCTGATGGCGGCACCATTCGCGACGGCTTCCGCGCCGATCTAGATGAATTACGAGGCCTGAGCCGCAACAGCCGGCAGTACATTGCCGCCATTGAGACACGCGAGCGCGCCCAGACCGGCATCCAGTCGCTTAAGGTCCGCTTCAACAATGTTTTCGGCTTTTATATCGAAATTTCGAAAGCTAACATGCAACTGGCTCCCGCCAGCTACGAGCGTAAACAGACCCTGGCCAATGCCGAGCGCTTTACCACGCCCGAGTTGAAGGAGTTGGAATCCAAAGTACTCTCTGCCGAGGACCAGATACTCACCCTGGAGCGCGAGATCTTCGCCGAGGTCCGGGCCTTTGCTGCTGCCGAAGCCGCGCGAATCCAGACTGCCGCTGCGATTGTGGCCGAGTTGGACGTAGCCGCCACCCTGGCGCAGGTGGCTGTGGAAAACCGCTATCGCCGACCGCGCTTTTCAGATTCCGGCGAGATGCGCATCGATGCCGGCAGACACCCGGTAATTGAGAAGCTGACCGAAAAAGAAGCCGTTCGCTTCATTCCGAACGACGTATACCTGCATTCGTCAAACGAATACATCGGCGTCATTACAGGACCGAATATGGGCGGCAAGTCTACTTATTTACGACAGGCGGCTCTCATATTGATTTTGGCGCAATTGGGATCCTACGTTCCAGCCGAAGCGGCGTTACTTCCGGTGGTCGACCGCGTCTTTACCCGTATAGGAGCAGCGGATAACCTGGCGCGGGGGCGCTCGACTTTCATGATGGAGATGACAGAGGCGGCGGCCATTTTGAATACGGCCACGCCCCGGAGTTTTATCGTGCTGGATGAGATAGGCCGCGGAACGTCTACCTATGACGGTTTAGCACTAGCTTGGGCCGTGATTGAGTACATTCACGGGGTCATTCATGCGAAGACGCTATTTGCTACCCATTACCACGAGTTGACTGAGCTGGCCGACCAACTTTCGGGGGTAGGAAATTTACACGTTGCCGTAAAAGAGCTAAATGACCAGATCTTGTTCATAAGAAAGGTCGAACCGGGGTCAGCGGACCGTAGTTATGGCATCGAAGTGGCGCGTTTGGCCGGATTACCATTGCAAGTAATCGAGCGCGCGAGGTCTGTTTTATTGCATCATGAAGTAAGGGAACACGCGGTGCGTCAGAAACTGGCCCCGAGTGGAGCTGGCGCTCCCCTTCAGATTCGTTTGTTCGAGCCAATGAATCAGGCGCTTGCCGATCGCGTCCGGGCTCTCAATGTCGATGAGCTTAGGCCGATTGAAGCTTTACAAATTCTTCAAGAATTACAGCAAGAGTTGCTAACGAGATGAGAATAGCAGGTATCATGAGCGGGACTTCGCTCGACGGGATTGATGTGGCCATCATCGACATCACCGGGTCGGGCTTCAAGGCGAAGATTAACGTCTTGACGAGTCATTCGGTCCCTTATCCGAAGAAGATCCGTGAGGCATTGCTGGCGGTTTCCAACACCAACGCGATCACGGGCGATATTTCGCGACTGAACTTTCTTCTGGGCGAGCTGTATGTGGAAGCCCTCGAGGAAACGGCTGAACGCGCGGAAATTCCACTAACCACGGTTAAGTTGATTGGCTGCCACGGCCAGACTATTTTCCATGAGGGGCAAGGTTCGCAATTTCTCGGCAAGAGAGTGGCGAGCACGTTCCAGATTGGCGAATCCAGTGTCATCAGCGAACGAACCGGTATCGACGTGATCTCGAACTTCCGGGAGCGCGACGTGGCGGCCGGCGGCAAGGGTGCGCCGCTGGTGCCGTACCTGGATTACATGCTGATGCGGCATCGCGGGCGCGGGCGCGTAGCCATCAATGTTGGCGGCATCGCCAATTTGACGGCTATTCCTCCGAACACCAATACGGACCGTGTCATCGCGTTCGATACCGGGCCAGGCAACATGGTGATTGACCAGCTTGTCTCGCGCATTACGCAGGGCGGGTTGATGTTCGACCGCGACGGCAATATGGCCGCGGCGGGCGTAATTGACGTCAAGCTGCTGGCCAAACTGCTGCGCGACAAGTATTTTCGCGCCAAGCCGCCCAAGACGGCGGGACGGGAACAGTACGGCGCCGAGTTTGTCACCAAGTTGCTCGATACCGAACTCAGCAGCGAAGACCTGATCGCAACGGCAACGGCGGTCACCGCCGAAAGTATCGCGCTTGGAGTGCGTAACTTCGTTCTGCCCGAAATGCGGGTGGATGAAGTATTCGTTTCCGGCGGCGGCACGCACAACCCGACGCTGATGCGTATGCTGCGCAAGGCGCTTGATCCCATTCCTGTCATGGAGACCACGGAAGTCGGTCTGGACGTGGACGCGAAAGAAGCCATCGCTTTTGCCGTGATGGCTTACGAAACTGCTCACAGCCGGCCTTCCAACGTGCCCATGGCGACCGGGGCAAAACGCTCGGTAGTACTGGGCAAGCTGACTCCGAACGGCGCGCCTCATAATGGCGGGTCTAACGGCGGAAGCAATGGCGCGAGCGCTGGGGTTTCTTCCAGCTCTGCTATGAACAGTGCGGCGCACAAAGCGAAGGTTGCCCGGCCCACCAAGGTGACGCGGCAGCCGGTACCGGCCAAAGCCAAAGCGGCTACTCGATAGATTCCGCGAGATAGTTAACACAACAAAAGGGCGTCCGCAAATGGACGCCCTTTTGTTGTTTGCTTAGCCCGTTCCATCAATGTGGTATTCCAGGTATTCATGCAAAGAAGCTGGCTTATCACGCTCCTCCTCGTCCTTCCTTTAACGGCGCAAGATCTTCGTCTGGGCATAATTGGAACCGACACTTCGCATGTGCCGGCGTTTACCGGCGCGCTGAACGATGCGTCTTCTCCGGAACACATCAGCGGCGCCCGGATAGTAGCGGCGTACAAGGGCGGGAGTCCCGATCTAGCGAACAGCGCCAAGCGCGTGAATCAGTACGCCAATGATTTGCATGACAAATGGGGCGTCACGCTTGTCAATTCCATCGCGGAGCTTTGCCCGGTAGTGGACGGATTGTTGCTGGAAAGCGTGGATGGACGGCCGCATTTAGCGCAGTTTCGCGAGGCGGCGAAGTGCGGCAAGCCGGTCTTCATCGATAAGCCTCTGTCCTCCAGCCTGGCCGATGCGCTGGAGATCGCTCGGCTCGCGAAAGAGGCACACATCCCCTGGTTCAGCGCCTCCTCCCTGCGCTACAGCGGCATCGAAGAGATGCGCAGTCCGGACATGACGGGCGCAATTGTCTGGGCGCCCGGGCCGATGGAGCCGCACCACCAGTTGGACCTGACCTGGTACGGCATTCACGGCGTTGAGATGCTGTATACGCTCTTCGGACCCGGCTGCGTGGAAGTGAGCCGCCTGTCATCGCCGAACGAAGAGGTAATCACGGGACGCTGGAAAAACGGCAGGCTGGGAACCATCCATTTGCAAAGGCCGTACGGCAAGTATGGCGCGGTGGTTTTCCTCAAGGATCAGAAGCTGGACTCGCGGCCCGACATGAAATTCAGTTACGTTACGTTGGCAAAACAGATTGTCGAGTTCATGCAGACCAAAATCCCGGCCGTGCCGAATGACGTGACACTCGAAATGTTTGAGTTCATGGATGCGGCGCAGAAGAGTGTGGCCGCCGGCGGCAAGGCCATGCCGGTTCTACAGCAATAATCGGGTATGGCGCGGATCGTTCTAAACACGTTCGGCTCATTTGGCGATCTTCATCCATACCTGGCCCTGGCGATTGAGCTGCGAAAGCGCGGACATCAGTCTGTAATAGGGACAGCGGAGGTTTATCGCACAAAAGTAGAGGCCGAAGGCGTGGAGTTCGCCCCGGTCCGGCCGGATGTGGGCGAACTTTTGAACGACCCGGACAGCATCGCCAAGCTGTGGCATCCGAAAACCGGATCGGAATTTCTCATTCGCGATTACGTCATGCCGCGGGTGGAGCAGAGCTATGAAGACCTGCTGGCAGCCTGCCATGGCGCCGACCTCCTATTGACCCATGTGGCTGGCTACGCGGGGCCGTTGGTGGCCGAAAAGCTCGGAATGCGGTGGCTGTCGGTTGCGCTGCAGCCCATCATTTTCTTCTCGCGATACGATGCGCCCATGCTGCCAGTCGCGCCCTGGCTGAAACGCGTCTATGGAGACGGAGGGTGGCTGTTTTCCCTTCTCATGCGGCTCGGCAGGCCGAAACTGATGTCCTGGGCTAAGCCGCTAGTAAGGTTGCGTCAGCGTC
>DATHIZ010000320.1:0-4204 GCA_035316385.1 Bryobacteraceae bacterium
GGGCGATCCGGAAACAATTCGCCCGTTGTGCCCGCAATGTAGGGTTATCGGAGAGTGGACACGGGAGGAACGCAGCCAGTAAGTTTTTGGAAGGAATTCTTTACACCGCCCTTCTTGCATCATCTCAATGGAAGTCATGGGAAGAAACCATTGGTGCGACGAAAGATAAGGGTTCTATCTCTCCGGCTTTCACGGAGACCACGTTCGATTGGTTCTGTAGGACACCTTTGATAAGCAAATACCGTTCACGGATGGTGATTCGTTTGCGATCATAAAGGCCCGGATTGACGATGACGTTCAAAACGCCGGTTTCGTCTTCGAGCGTGAGGAATACGAATCCCTTTGCGGTTCCCGGGCGCTGACGTGTAATCACCAAACCGGCTATCTGGATGACAGCGCCGTCTCTCTGCTTTTTTACCAAATCATTGTCCAACACGCCCATCGCCCGTAACTGGTCACGATGAAACGCTATCGGGTGTTTTCCGAGCGTAAGGCCGCTATGCGTAAAATCCGAGAACGTGCGTTGCGTGGGAGTCATCGGTACAAGTGGTGAGAGTTCTGCTTCGCCGGTTGCGGATTCGAGCAACGGGCCGGTATGACGAGCAGCAGCGCTGGCTTGCCAGAGCGCACCGCGACGCTGGCGATCGGCTTCGTGTTCCGGCAATGCATTTAATGCTCCGATTTCCGCGAGAGCCGCGAGTTCTTTTTTGTTTAACCCCGGAACGCGGCGAATCAAATCGCGTAGCGAGGAGAATGGCTGTTGGGCGCGCGCGGCCACGATTTCTTCCGCCACGCTACGGCGCAAACCACGCAGATAATTCAGGCCCATTCGCACAAACAGCGTACCCTCTTCCTTTTCGATTGTGCAGAGACACCCGGAGTGCTGAATATCCACCGGCCGGAAGCGCTGCCCGTGGCGTTGTGCATCTTTCACGAGTGTCGCCGGCGAATAAAAGCCCATCGGCTGATTGTTGAGTATGCAAGTCGTAAAGGCCGCCAGATGGTGACACTTCAGATAGGCGCTGGCGTAGGCGATCAAGGCGAAGCTAGCTGCATGCGACTCCGGAAATCCATACAAGGCAAAGGAAGTAATGGCTTGTACAATCCGGTCCTGGACATCTAGCGCAATCGCATTCTGAGTCATGCCTAGCCGGAGTTTTGACTCGATAACCTGCATGCGCTGTTCGGAGCGCTTGAATCCCATCGCGCGGCGCAGCTCCTCGGCTTCGCCGCCCGTGAAGTTGGCTACGATCATTGCCATTTTTAACAACTGTTCCTGAAACAGCGGAACACCTAGCGTCCGCGCGAGCACCTGGTCCAAGGAGGAATGCAATGAGACCGGCGCTTCGAGTCCCTGGCGGCGGCGCAGGAAGGGGTGCAGCATGTCGCCCGAAATCGGGCCGGGCCGGATGATCGCCACTTGAATCACGATGTCATAGAAACAGATGGGCCGCATGCGCGGAAGAATGGATTGTTGCGCTCGGCTTTCCACCTGGAAGAGTCCGATGGTATCCGCTTTTTGCAATGTGCTGTAGACGAGTGGATCGTTTTGCGGCAAATGCGCTAGATCCACCGTCTCTTCATAGTGCTGTGGGATCGTCGCCAAACAGTCCTGGAGGACCGCCATCATGCCCAGCCCCAGCAAATCGACTTTGATGATTTGCATGTCCGCGCAATCGTCTTTGTCCCACTGGACGACATGGCGCCCGGGCATGGATGCGGGTTCCAACGGAACGACGGAATCAAGCTGGCCTTGGCAGACGACGAGGCCGCCCGAGTGCTGGCCCAGGTGTCGTGGCAGCTGAAGAATTTCTTCCGTTAGAGAGAAGAACTTGGCGATGCGTGGATTGTCGGGCGACAGCCCGGCCTCGCGAAAGCGCCGCCGCATGCTATCGTCAGGATCTTTCCATTCGAATTGCGGCATCAAATCGGCGAGCCGTTTCAGTTCGGACTCTTCAAAGCCGAGCGCTTTTCCCACATCGCGCACCGCCGAGCGGCCGCGGTAGGTAATGACGTTGGCCGTCATCGCCGCTCCCAATTGACCATAACGTTCATACACGTACTGAATGGCGCGTTCGCGTTGGTAAATCCAAATCGATGTCCGGCCATTCGCCGCGTTCCTCGCTCAAAAAGCGCTCGAATAGCAAATCCATGCCCACCGGATCAACCGCGGTAATGCGCAACGAGTAACAGACGGCGCTATTGGCGGCCGAGCCGCGGCCCTGTACCAAAATGCCGTGGGCGCGGCAGAATTGGACGATGTCCCACACGATCAGGAAATAGCCTGCCAATTTGAGCTTTTCGATCAGCGTTAACTCGTGCTCGATTTGTTTGCGCGCTTTCGCACCATACGGCCGGTAGCGTTCTCTCGCGCCTTCTTCAGTCCGTTTCCGTAGAAAGGACATCTCCGTTTCACCATCAGGCACTGGATAGTGCGGAAACTCGTAACCCAAGTCTTCGAGCGTGAAGGAAAGCCGGTTCGCTAGTTCGCCAGTTTGTGAGATAGCTTCCGGCAGATCGGCAAACAAGCGCTTCATCTCGGCCGTGGATTTCTGGTAGCGTTCCGCGTTGTAGCTCAGCAAGCGGCCGGCCTCGAAGATGGTGCTTTTGTGCTGCACGCAGGTCAGCACATCTTGTAATTCGCGCTTTTCTTTCGTCGCGTGGGAGACGCCATTGGTGGCCAGCAGCGGCAGACGCATGCCGCGCGCGAGTTCGATTAATACCCGGTTACCCGCTTCCTGTCCGCGCCGCGCGTGCCGTTGCAACTCGACATAGACATTCCGGGGACCAAAGAGTTGCGTCATCCGTTCCAATTGCTGTTGCGCGCTCTCCTTGGCGGCCGCCCCGTGTTGCTCGGCAAAGATGCGGGCGAAAGGACCTTCCGTTCCGCCGGTGAGGCAGACTAAGCCGGAGGCAAACTCAGCGAAATCATTTTCGGTGGCCACCGGATGCAATGGTTTTCCTTGGCGTCGCTCCCGCAGCTTGATCCGCGTGATGAGGCGGCAGAGGTTCTGGTAGCCCAGCCGATTCTCGGCCAACAAGGTGTAGCGGCATCCTTCCGTGGTGGAGACCTCCGCGCCGATCAGAGCGCGAATACTGGCCTTTTTGCTGGCCATGTGGAAACGCGGCGCGCCATAGACGCCTTGCGCATCCGCTAGCGCGAGGGCGGGCTGATCCAGTTCGGCACAGCGCGTGATCAACTCTTCCGGAAGAGAAGCGCCCTCGAGAAATGAGAAGGCCGACCGCGCATGCAACTCTACATAGCCGTCCGTACCGGTTTTCCGCAAGGGCAAGACTGTCTTGGATGGTGGCGCCGCTTCCGGGCCGCCTAGCGGGAAATTTGCCGGGCTGCCCTCGTCAGTCATAAACGCCGACGACGAACCAGCTATTGGCTGGCCGTTCGCACGCGAGTCGATAGAGCGCGCCGTCATCGAGCGCCACATCCCATTCCTCGGCAGCCCAGGCGGTGGGGGCCCACCATTCGCCTGACGTTTCCCAGGGACCGGAACGCTCGATCACGCGTCCTTTTACACCCGCCGCAACGACTTGCTTCGGAGCGCGGTCCGCTAGGCGGACCTGTGCGGTCAACGCCGGGCGAAAGAGCCGCAGAGACAAGCGCAAAATGCGCCGCCTGGGATCGTCCGGCTCCGGCTCAAATGGCCGGAGATCGAGTGCGCCGAAGCGGAACGCATCCGGCCGGTAGCTGTTCAGCAGTTCCGGCGTGCCGACATTCTCTTCTCCGACCAGCGCCGCGATCCGCGCCAAAGTCACCTGCAACTGATCGGGTTGCGGCGTCGGCGGTAAAAACAAGCCGCCCTGAACACGCCGCGGATCGACCGGCTCCACGCGCAAATGGAATCCCACGACCGCCGCGCCTGGCGAGTGGCGCTCCAAGTGAAGCTGTAGCAGCTTGAGCATGGCGTGGCTTTCGTCGAGCGGAATCGGAAACTCCAGGCGGCAGTGATATTCCCGCCTTCCCTCCAGCGTGAGCCGTATGGCTAAAAGCCGCGCCGCTTGCGACTGCGAACGCAGCCGCTCGCAGAGATCTCCCAGCGCTCGGCCAAACAGAAAGAGCAGCGGCTCCAGCACTTCGATGGGATGATCCACCTCCATGTGTTCTTCGTAATCCGTTTCCGCTGCCGGGATGCGTAGCGGCCGCGTGCGTTGTCCGAGAGCCAGACTGCGAAGATAGACGCCAGCCAAG
>DATHIZ010000321.1:0-21881 GCA_035316385.1 Bryobacteraceae bacterium
CCAAAAAGCCTTCGTTGGCCTCGCCGAAACTCTCATTTCGCGAGGATTGTTCGTTTCCTAAAACTCCAGGCAGCAGCCGCGCAACCGCATCCACTACTACCGCAGCCGCCAATTCCCCGCCGCTCAATACAAAATCGCCCACCGAGACTTCGTAATCGGCCAAATGCTCGGCTACCCGCTCATCCACGCCTTCGTAGCGTCCGCATATGAGAAGCAACTCGTCCACTTTCACCAGTTCACGCGCAAACGATTGACGGAAAGGCTGGCCCTGCGCGGAAAGAAGGGCTACCTTCTGTTTCTCCGTCCGCTCGGGAAAAACAGCCTCCACCGCTTCAAACAAAGGCTGCGCTTTGAGCAACATACCCTCGCCGCCGCCAAATGGACGATCATCTACTGTTTTGTGACGATCATACGTCCAGTTTCGCAGATCGTGTATGCGGATTTCCAATAATCCGTTCATTTTCGCCCGCGAAACCACTCCGTGCTCGAAAGGTCCGGCAAAAAACTCCGGAAAAATCGTCACGATATGAAAACGCATGCCTTACAAATCCAACAAACCAGCAGGCAAATCCACCCGAATGACCCTCGCCGGCAGGTCCACTTCACACAACTGCTCTACAAACGGAACGAGCACTTCCCGCCCCTCTACCATCACCTGCATCAGCGTCGGTCCACCGTATTGCTGCCACCCGCTCACCACGCCCAAACTATTCCCGGAGACGCGGTCCACCACGCCACAGCCAATCAGATCCGACTGAAAGAAACCGCCATCCGGTAACTCCCCGCGCTCTTCCGGCGGCACCCAAAGGTCCGCGCCGCGAAACTGGTCGGCGGCATCCATCGTATCCACGCCGGCAAATTTCAAGACCCAGTCGCCCTTGTGCTCCCAGGCTTCCTCGATCTCCACAGGCACGTCTGTTCCGTTGGTGAGACGCAACTGCGCCCGCTTCAAATTTTCCAAACGTCCTGGGATATCGGTTTGCGACCGGGCAATCACTTCCCCACGAATGCCGCGCGCGCGAAAAAGTTCGGCAATAACCACCCGCTCCCGGTCCACTTTATTCGAGAATTTCCAACGAAAAACGGCGATTCAGTTTCGTACCCACCGCACCCAGCAGCGTCCGTATCGACCGGGCCGTGCGCCCTTGCTTGCCGATCACTTTTCCCAGATCGTCCTTCTCCACGCGCAGCTCGAAAACAGTAGCGTGCTCACCCGAAATCTCGTTCACTACCACCCCCGCGGGCGCGTCAACCAGTGCCTTGGCGATTTCTTCCACTAGCGCTTTCACGCCATTGCCACCGTTCATTGCAGCAAGACCATGCCAGAAACTAGGCTACAACAGCAGCCGGAGCAGGCGCAGGATTCGCTCTCAACAAGCGATTCACCGTATCCGACGGCTGAGCGCCGTTCTTGATCCAGTGGCTGATTCGTTCGTGATCCAGATGCACCTCGGCCGGCTTTGCAATCGGATTATAGTGACCGACCACCTCAACCGAGCGGCTGTTGCGAGCGCGGACCTTGTCAATAACGACCACACGATAAGTGGGTCTCTTTTTAGCGCCAAACCGCGCCAGGCGAATTGCTAACATGTAACCTTTTCTTTTCCTATTGTTACAAACTTTTTTATCGTATGCCGGGCAAATACTTGCCGTACGCAAAAACGGGCCTAAAAACCGGGCATTCCGGGCAGTTTCATCTTGGCTAAACGCTTGCCTAGGAAACCTGCCTGGCCGCTGAAGCTCTTCATCATTTTACGCGCTTGCGCGTATTGTTTCAGCAGGTTGTTTACATCCTGCACGCTGGTGCCGCTGCCTTTGGCAATCCGCCGCCGGCGGGAGCCATTCACCAGCATGTGATTCCGCCGCTCTTTCGGCGTCATCGAATCGATAATGGCCACAATGCGGCCCACTTCGGATTCGTCAATCTTGGCGTTCTTCAGCTCTTTTAGCGGGCCTATCTGGGGCATCATCTCCAGCAATCCACCCAGTGAGCCAAGCTTGCGGATCTGCTTAATCTGATCGCGGAAATCCTCGAGCGTAAAATCATCGCCCATCAGCTTTTCCTGCATCTTCTCGGCAGTCTCCAAGCTGATGCTCTCCTGGACTTTATCGATCAGAGAGAGAACATCGCCCATGCCTAAAATCCGAGAGGCCGCGCGATCGGGATAGAACGATTCAAACGCGTCGGGCTTTTCGCCGACGCCCACAAATTTAAGCGGTTGTCCTGTGATCGCCCGGATAGAAAGCGCCGCGCCGCCGCGCGCATCGCCATCCATCTTGGTAAGAATGACGCCCGTGATCCCCAGGCGCTTATGAAACTCGTCGGCCGATTTCACCGCGTCCTGGCCGGTCATGGCATCCGCCACAAACAGAATTTCCGTCGGGTTCAACGCTTCTTTTAGCTCGTGCAGCTCCTGCATCAACTGCTCGTCGATGTGCTGGCGGCCGGCTGTGTCTACCAATACGATGTCGCGGCCGGTCTGCATCGCCTCCCGGCGCGCGGCTTTCGCAAGTTCCAGCGGCTTGGTCTCTTCGGGAGTACCCTCGTAGACCGGCGTGCCGATGTTCTTAGCCAGAATGCTGAGCTGATGGCGCGCCGCCGGCCGGTACACGTCTACCGACACCAGTTGCGGCTTGCTTCCTTCTTTTGTCAGGAACCGCGCCAGCTTGGCGGTGCTCGTCGTCTTACCGGAGCCCTGCAAGCCAACCACCAGAATGATGGTCGGCGGCTCGTTGGCAAAGCGCAGCCGCGATTGATGCGTTCCGAGCATTTTCGTCAGCTCATCGCGCACAATCTTGACTACCTGCTGGCTCGGCGAGAGGGCATTTAGAACATCCTCGCCCAACGCCTTTACTTTCACCTCTTCGATGAACTGCTTGACAACCTTAAAATGGACATCGGCCTCAAGCAGCGCCACACGGATTTCCCGCAGCGCGTCTTCCATGTTGGCGGCTGTTAATTTGCCCTCGCCGCGCAGGTTCTTAAAAACACGCTGCAGCTTGTCGGAAAGGTTATCGAACATGATGGGGTGTCAAGCAACAGGAAGCCGCTCGAGCGCTCTTCCAGGGCGGACAGAACTTCAACCTGAGCGCCACCAGATAGTGTAGCGCAGCCTCGAAACCAAGCTCTTTTCCAGCCCCCTAACCCCCCGCAAAAAGATAAGGGATTTGTAATCTGTCATTCATAGCGCTGTGACATTAGCCTGACTATCTTGATAGGCGGTGGTTTCAGGAGAACCAACCGTAAGTGAAAGCTAAACTCTTACTATTCAGCTCAATCGTCCTGGCGGCAGTATCTGCCAGCGCCAGCCCCGCCCTGGGAACAGGTACCCCGGGTAACAGCGTCCTTGCATCGCCGACAGGACCCACCCCCAACCTCGGCGGAACCTTCATCAATTTCGATGACCTGATCCCGGGTGCGGCTGTCAATTCTACGCAGTATGCCGCTCAGGGCGCCTCGTCAATTTCCAGCCCCGGCGGCCTCACGGCCATCCCGTTCAGCACCCAGAGCTCCCCAAATGAATTGTTCGATGGTAGCCCGAACGGCACGGCGAACATCACCATCCAGCTCGCCAGCGGGGTCTCTTCAATCGGTATTGGAATCACGGATTCCGATCCGTTCTCCATCACCTTGCAAGCCCTCACCGCAACCGGAACCGCTTTCGGTTCGCCCTTCACCGTCACCATCCCCGGCAGCGGAGTCAATTCCGGCAACGGCTATTACTCCATTAGCGACACCAGCAACGACATTTTCGGCCTGCAAGTTCTGCAGAACTCCGGCAGCGTAAACAACTCGGGACTGGCAATCGACGACCTGCAATTCGCGGCTTCTGCTCCGGAACCGTCCACCTACGCCCTCGTCGGCGCGGGTGCCGTCCTGCTTGCTCTGGTCCGGAAACGCAAGCGCGCCTAGTTGCCTTCTTAAAGATTGATTTGATCCACGAGGAAATATGCGATCCATTTTATCCGTCTCTGTCAGTGCCGCCATGCTGATGGGCTTGGCTATCGATCCCACGTTGGCAGTCGCGAAAAGCCCGACGCCTGCCGCGACCATTACGCCGATTGAACACGTTGTAGTCATCTTCGGCGAAAACATTTCGTTCGACCACTACTTCGGCACCTATCCGCACGCCATGAACCCTCCGGGGCAGCCGCGTTTCACGCCGCTGCCGAATACGCCGACCGTGAACGGCTTGACCGGAGCTTTGCTCACAAATAACCCGAGTCTGAATCCAGCCAATGGAACTGGCGCAGCGAATCCGTTCCGCCTCAACCGGAACCAGGCGTTGACCGCCGACCAGGGCCACGGCTACACGCCTGAACAGAAAGCGTATGACAACGGTCTGGTGGACCTTTTCCCGGTCAGCACCGGCAAAGCCGGCGGAACGCCCAACACCTTTCCTGCTGTTGTGAACACCAAGGGAATGGTCTTGGGCTACTACGACGGCAACACCGTCACTGCGTATTGGAATTACGCGCAGCACTATGCCATGGGTGACAACCACTACAACACCCAGTACGGACCTTCGTCGCCGGGAGCCATTAATGTGATCTCCGGCCAGACCAACGGAATCGATGTTTCGACGCAACAAAATGGGCCGAGCAGCGCGGTCGTGGCGGATGGCGCCGGCAGCTTCACCATGATTGGCGATTACGATCCCAAGGATGATGTTTGCTCTAGCTCTACCGGCTATCACGGCGACTTGACCGGCAAAAATGTGGGCGATCTCTTGAATGAGAAGGGCCTCTCTTGGGGTTGGTTCGAGGGTGGATTTGACCTGACCATGAGCAACCCGAACGGCAGCACCGGCTGTAACCGCAGCACGGTTTCTCCCACCACGGGTTTGACCGAAGGCGACTACGTGCCGCACCACCAGCCTTTCCAGTACTATCAATCGACCAAGAATCCGGCCCACACGCGCCCCACCAACGTGGCCAGCATCGGCTTGAACGACGGCAAAGTGAACCACCAGTACGACATTCACGACTGGTTCGATGCGCTCGCCACCAACAACTTGCCCGCCGTCAGCTACCTCAAAGCGTCGTCCTATCAGGATGGTCATCCCGGCAACTCCAACCCGTTGGACGAACAGGCCTTCATCGTTAAGGTCATCAACACTCTTCAGAACTCGCCCTTCTGGAGCAGCACAGCCGTGATCCTCGACTATGACGATTCCGACGGTTGGTACGACCACCAGATGCCTCCCATCGTGAACGGTTCGTTCACTTCCGTGGATGCCTTAACCGGCGCCAACTCTTGCGGTACAGAAGGCACAACCCCAATGCTGCCCGGTCCGCTTTCCAACAGCGCTCCGGTACAAGGCCGCTGCGGGTTTGGCCCCCGGACTCCGTTCCTCTTGATCTCGGCTTGGGCGAAGCCGAATTTCGTGGACAGCACGCTCAGCGATCAGAGTTCAGTCGTTCGCTTTATTGAAGACAACTGGGGCCTAGGACGGATTGGCGGCGGTTCCATGGACGCCAACGCCGGCTCGATCTTGGGTATGTTCGACTTCACCAAACCCACGGCCCAAAATGCGTCTCCGGTGATGCTCGACCCGACCACCGGTTTACAGCAGTAAGAACGAATCTACTGAGCCGCGCAAGTTGTAAGCGGCGCTTTGGTTTAATTGGCGAGGGAGCCGCGGCGGCTTCCTCGCATTTTGCGTTTAAAAGGAGAACTAACATTACTCGACGTGATTTTCTTGCCGCCGCTTCCGCTTCCGGAATCGCGACCCTGAACGGCGCGCCTCTCGGTCATCACCAGATGGCTCACTTGCCTCCCGTGGCCAACGCGCCCAAGCTTTTGAATCCGGATAAGTTGCCCCCGTTTGTCGACCCGCTGCCCTTGCCTCCTGTGGCCAAAGCCGCCGGTTTAAAGCCGAGTCCCTCAAATCCCAAGAAGCAGATCCCCTGCTACCGCATGCCTATTCACGAATTCTTCGCGAAGATACATCGTGATGTCCCCGCCACCCGGTTCTGGGGATATGGCGATAGCATGCCCGGACCGACCATTGAAGCCCGTAGCGGCGAGGAGATCCTGGTGGAGTGGCAAAACAACTTGCCCGTCAAACATTTTCTACCTATCGATCACAACCTGATGGGCGCTGAAAAAGATCAACCCGAAGTTCGCACGGTCGTGCACGTCCATGGCGCGAAAGTCCCTCCCGCAAGTGATGGCTATCCCGAAGATTGGTATGTGCCGGGCGGGTCTAAGGTCTATCACTATCCCAACCAGCAGGATGCCGCGCTGCTCTGGTATCACGATCACGCCATGGGCATCAACCGGCTGAACATCTGCGCCGGCATGCTCGGGCTGTACACTATTCGCGATTTGTTCGAAGATGGCTTGAATCTGCCGAAAGGCGAATTTGAAATTCCGTTGATCTTAACCGACCGCCTGATCCGCGCCGACGGGCAGCTCTACTATCCGGTTTCCCAACGGCTGGAAGCACCTTGGCTACCGGAATACTTCGGCGACGCCATTCTCATAAATGGCAAGCTACTGCCCTATCTTGAAGTGCAGCCGCGTAAATACCGCTTCCGCGTGCTGAATGCGTCGAACGGCAGGTTCTACTTCCTGTCCCTGGCCAATGGCCCGGCGTTCCAGCATATCGGCAGCGACCAGGGACTCTTGGCAAGTCCGCAAAAGGCGCGCCAGTTGACCCTCTCTCCCGGAGAGCGCATCGATCTGGTGCTCGATTTCACCGACCACGCCGGCGAAGAGATACTCCTGAATAATCAATCGGTACAGATGATGCAGTTCCGGGTAGCCAAAGGCAAAGCAGAAGATTCCAGTTCCCTGCCCGCCAGGTTGCGCGACGTACCCAGGACGCCGGAATCCGCGGCCATTCGGACTAGAAGGCTCACTCTCGATCAAGTCGATTACCTGACCGGCGAGCCCGACGTGCATCTGCTCGACGGCAAGCGCTGGCATGAACCAATTTCCGAAAAACCGGTCCTCGACACCACCGAAATTTGGGAGCTCATGAATGTGACGGACGATTCCCACCCTATTCATTTGCATCTGGTGCGCTTCCAGCTTTTAGACCGGCGGCCGCTCAATGTCGGACTCCATCTTTACGAAAACAAGCTCAGCTATACCGGGGATGCGGCGCCGCCCGAGCCGCACGAGATGGGCTGGAAGGACACCATCCGCGCCACGCCCGGAGCCTGTACGCGAATTATCGTAAAGTTTGAAGGCTACACTGGCCGCTACGTCTGGCACTGCCACATTCTGGAGCACGAGGACAACGAGATGATGCGGCCTTATGAAGTCGTCGCTCCCGCCAAAACATGAGCAGCCGGCGGCAATTTCTCCTCCAGCTGGCCGGCATTTCTCTCAGTTCGCATGCTCTGACCAAATTCGTTGACGGGCTGCCCATCCCGGCAATAGCGATGCCGGAAAAAGGGCGTGCTCACTATCGCATCCCCATGCGGGAATTTCAGGCGAAGGTCCATCGCGACCTTCCACCCACAACTTTTTGAGGATACGGCGGAATTTGTCCCGGGCCGATCATTGAAGCCTGGTCCAATGAAGCCGTCACCGTCGAGTGGCCAACCAACTGCCCTCTAAACATCTGTTCCCCATCGATCACACGCTGCATGGCGCGGAGTCTACTAATCCCGATGTACGTAACGTCGTCCATTTGCACGGAGGCAAAGTCCCTTCCGACAGTGATGGCGATCCGGAAAGATGGATCGTACCTGGGCAGTCGAAACTCTGTCACTATCCGAACCGCCAGGATGCCGCAGCGCTCTTCTATCACGACCACGCCATGGGGATCAGGCGCCTGAATGCGGCAGCGGGCTTATTCGGAATGTACTTGATCCGCGATGCCTTTGAAGAATCTCTGCAACTGCCCAAGGGTAAATTCGAGATTCCGCTCATTATTTATGACCGGCTTTTCGGCATTGACGGACAGTTGCAGTACCTCATTTCCGCCGATCATCACCACCCCTGGACCTCCGAATTTTTCGGCAACTCCGTTCTGCTCAACGGGAAATTATTCCCCTACCTCGAAGTGGAGCCGTGCGCATATCGCTTTCGCTTATTGAACAGCTCGAACTCGGGGTTCTATACATTCTCGTTTTCAAAAGACAAGCTCAACCTGATTCCGGGAAGCGAGCCGTTCCAAATGATCGGGTCCGATCAAGGCTTGCTCGCCGCGCCGGTCGCCATGAAAGCGCTTTCGCTCACGCCGGCCGAACGAGCGGACGTGATCGTGGATTTTAGTGCATACGCCGGCCAGTCGCTGCATCTAAAGCATGCAGCTGCGCCGGTTATGGAGATTCGAGTGTCTGGCGGCAAAACCAGGGATTCCTTCCACCTTCCGGCGAAGCTTCGCCCGATCGCGCGCATGCCCGAAACCTCCGCCGCCAAAACGCGCGAACTAACCTAGTCGATTACAAAGACTCCGCCGGCCGCGCCACTTCCATGCTGCTCAACGGCATGCATTACTCCATGCCCGTGACCGAAACGCCAACCATCGACACAGTCGAGATCTGGAGCCTGGTCAATCTGACAGACGATACGCATCCTATCCACCTGCACCTGGTGCGCTTCCAGATTCTCGACCGGCGCCGCTTCGATGTGGTCGCCTACAAGCAGGCTGGCAAGTTGGTCTTCACCGGTCCGCCGGTTCCACCGGAACCGCACGAAGCAGGCTGGAAGGACACCGTCCGCGCCGACGTCTTACTCGTAACGCGGATCATTGTTCGCTTTGAAGGCTACGCGGGCCGCTACGTTTGGCATTGCCACGTGCTTGAGCACGAAGATAACGAGATGATGCGGCCGTACGAAGTAAAGCCGGCCTAACGCGGAACGGCATCGCTCTATTGACTTGATGTTATTGCTGAAATTTCAGCTAATCGTGCCGGGAAAAGCCAGCGGCCGAATAGGCGCCCCCGTCGCTCCACGGATATTCATAGGCGCGGCCACGAACAGAAATTCGAACACTCCGTCGCGCGCCAGTTCTTCCAGGTTCAGTACTTCGATAAGGTGGATGCCCGATTCTACCAGTAAATGTCCATGCACGCGCATATCGGGGCTGGGAGTTTTCTCGAAAGCCACCGTGTCCGAACCAGCGGCGAAAATCTTTCGGGAACTCAGCCAGCGCGCTCCTTCAATCCCCGGCCCCGGAGCGGCAACGTTATTGATATACCGTCTGGCGTCGGGGAAGAACTGCGCCCATCCGGTCCGGAGCAGCACCACGTCGCCCTCGCGAATATCGGTCTTCAACGCGCGATCCAGTTGGCTTGTAGTGATTTCACAATCCACCGGAAGAACCTCGACGCCTTCGATTCCCGCGATATCGAGAAGCACGCCCCGGCGAACAATCGGAGCTACGCTATCCACCCCAAGCTCCGCCATCCCGTTCTCGTACGAATGTTCCACCTCGCGCCCGCCGAAGCAGATACCGTTGCATGAAAAATGACTCAGCGCATCGATGTGCGTGCCCACATGCGTGCCCAGGGCGATGGCGTCCGCCGCGGATGTATTCCCATCGCCGTACACAATATCGCCGTGCCGTTTCGTCAGGCTGTACAGGAAGGGAGGATGCGTAGGGTAATGCGGCATGCCGGTAAAATACGGCTGCCCAAGATCATAAGCGCGGGCTTTCAGAAGGTCAGTTAGATGCATGGTTATCTTCAGGTAACAATATCGCGCAGTAACCGTGAATCAAACTCGAAAGTCCTCAACTGCTTCAATACGCACCAATTTCTGGTTCGAAATTCACGGGACGCGGATAAAGAACCACATTGTATTCGGGCACAAATTCATTCCTATCGCGGAGGAGACCGGACTGATCGTTCCGATTGGCAACTGGGTGCTCGAACAGGCGTGCCGCCAAGCCATCCTCTGGCAGCAGCAGGGCGACCTTCCCGCTCAAATCGCCGTTAACGTTTCGGCCGTCCAACTCCACAATACGGATTTCACCGGCACGGTGTGCTCGGTTCTTTTAGAAACCGGTCTGGACCCTGCGCAGCTTGAGCTGGAACTCACCGAGTCGGCATTTGTTGACGATCTCAGCGCGGCGGTGGCCACGATTCTCGTCCTCCGCAAGCTGGGGACGAGGTTTTCCATAGATGACTTTGGCTCCCGGTATTCGTCGCTCGCTTACCTCAAATCTTTGCCCGTTGACGCCATAAAAGTGGATCAGTTTTTCATCGCCGATCTTTATCGGAACGAAGTGGCCCAGACACTCCTGGCCAATATCATCTCCATGGCTCACAACATGAAGATCCGGGTAGTCGTGGAGGGCATCGAAACTCAGGAACAGTTTGATACCGTACGCCTTCTCGGCGCAGACGATACACAGGGCTATCTCTTCGGACGCCCCCAAGGCCGGTTAAACGCATCCTTCCTTTCGCACGTTCAACCTTGCTCACCGCAGCAACGATGATTACGCCGCTTGGGAGTTCGTTTTGGAGGGCAGCGGGTTGTATGCCAAGGCGGCGCGGCTTGGCATTTGACGATTTGAAAATTCGAACCCATGCGGGCCGGAATCGAACAGCTCGTTATTTTGTTTGGCTTCGAGGAAGAGTTTAGCGGCACTCGCCATTTCGTGTTGAGAGTCTTCTTGAGCCCGCTCCCGGCGTTCGTTTTGCAGGCGGCGGAGTTCGGCGGATTCTTTATCGCGGCGGCGGGTGAGGCGGGATTCCTGAAGCTGAAGATTGCGGATTTGCTTTTCGTAGGTGAGAAAGGTGTGCGCATCAATCAGGCTGGCGCGATGGGCGGCATCGTAGTGCTCAAACCCTTCTTCAAACTGGCTAGCGAACTCGATGCGGCCTTTGGCGAAGATGGCCATTTCCAGGCCCGGGATGCGGCGAAGGCGCCAGTCGGTGTCCGCCAGGGATTGGACCAAGCCCGATTCGATAGGGCCGACGGGGTGGTACTGGTTTTCGTAGGCGAGGACGTGTTGGGTGTATAGGACGGCGTCATCGGCAGGAAGGAGAACCGTGCGTCCGGTCAAGGCGGATGTAACGGCGTTCAGGCTTGAGATCGCTTTGCCGGCGGCGGTTTTGGGTCCGGTCGAGAGTTGGGCGTTGGCTTGGTTGGCGGCGAGTTGCGCTTCGGAAACGGGTAAAGCGGATTCGACGGGTCGAGCCAATTCGGCTTTGCGGGCGAGTTTATTCGCCCGGCGCTCGGCGGCGCGGCGGATGTTGCGTGCGGTCATAGTGATGCCTCCATATAACTGGCGCAAACTGGCTCTTTGCCGTCTGCGCTTTTGGGAATAGGAACGGATCGCCGCCCAGGTTCAGACCTGTCAGCGATCCTGGCAAAACGTAGCATGCCGAAGCGGTAGACCGAGATATCTTTCTGAGAAAACGGCTGTAAACAGCTGAATTAGCGGGAGAAGAAATTTTGAGTCGAGTCGTGACGGGCAGTGGCGGGCACTAGGCGGCGGGGAATAACTCTCCCCAGCGCGAGGCATCTAAAACGCGCTCCGCCAGTTCATCCAGTTCGGCCGCAGAGAGGGTTGCAAGACGCGTTTCGACCCAACCGGGAATTTGGCCGAAGCGCTTTTCCAGTATGCGGCGGAGCAGTTCTTTGCGACCTTCCTGGCGACCTTCCTGCATGCCTTCTTTGCGACCCTGCAAAATCGCAGGCCCGATGACTTCGTGCTCGAGGATGTCGTTTAGTATTGGCATCTTTTGTGCCTCCTCTTGAATGGCATGGGCCAGCCTTCTCATTCCCGAGATTATCAGAAATTGGGCGAACGCGGCGCGGCGCGCTGGTTCTTCCAAGCTGGCAATGCGCGTCAGAATCTGCCGTATCGCGCGCGCCCGATCCTCTAACCGGGTCAAAATCGCGAGAAGATTGTCTTCGACATGGTCGCTCGCCAGTAAGAGAGAGCCGTCCACGTCCCTGGCGTCCAGGAGAGTGTACTGAAATGCCACATCAGGCCCGGTGAGCCTTGATTGCATGCGCAGATTGGCTTCGCCCAGATAGAGAACAATCTGTTTGGGAAATTTTCGAAATTGCCGGTAGATCCGCAAAGAATATTCCGCCATCCGGAGCGCCATATCCGGATCGTTGGTGCTTTGCAGCTCGATATGGCCAAGGATCCCGTCAGCCGTTGCGCCTAAGAGATCGACACGGCTACTAACTACTTGCGGCATTTCGACGTTTAGCCAGCGCACCACACTGAGACCGGTCACTTGGCGGAGGAGCAAATCCGTCGAAGCCTGGAGCAGCACCTTTAACGCTACGTCGTATTCGTGCATTGTCGATTCTCTATTGTGAGGGTAGGGCCGCTTAGCACTTGATAGCATGGCGGGGCGGATTATATGCAACCAAGCTCTCGACGTGGTTTTCTGGGCGCCGGCGGCGCAGCACTTTTTTCGGTCATTACGGCGCGGAAGGCGTTTGCGGCGCGTTCGAGCGAACATAAGCTTCAGGTCCTTCCCAATGAGGAGATCGGGACAATCCGTCCGGAATTGCATGGCCAGTTTGCGGAGCATCTCGGCTCGTGCGTGTATGGGGGATTGTGGGTCGGGCCAAAGTCGCCCATTCCGAATATCAATGGACACCGCAAGCTGGCGGTGGAGTATCTGCGCGCATTAGGCGTGCCGGTGCTACGTTGGCCAGGAGGATGTTTTGCGGACGATTACCATTGGCGCGATGGGATTGGGCCGGCGGCCCACCGTCCGAAAACGGTTAATCTGCATTGGGGCGAATACACCGAGGACAACAGCTTCGGAACGCACGAGTTCGTGTCGCTTTGCCGGCTGATTGGAGCCGAACCTTATTTCGCGGGCAATGTGGGCACCGGTTCGCCGACGGAGCTGCGGAATTGGGTGGAGTATTGCAACTATCCGGCGGGCAGTTCGCTTTCCGATGAACGCGCGCGGAACGGTTCGCCCGAGCCCTTTCGCATTAAGTATTGGGGTGTTGGCAATGAGTTGTGGGGCTGCGGCGGAGGGCTAACGGGTGGCGATTATGCCACGCTTTACCGCAACTATTCGACCTTCCTGCAGACGATGGGCGATACCAAACCGTTTCTGATTGCATGCGGTCCCAGCAAAGACAATGCCGAGTGGACGCAGCAGTTTTTCGCTGGATTGAACAAGGTCCGCCGCCTGCCGGAGGGCTACACCATGCACTACTATTCGAACGGGAAAGATCCGGCGACGGGATTCGGCGTGACGAATATGAACCTGCAGTTCGCCTCGTTCGCGTTGATGGAAGCCGCGATTCTGCACCAGCGAACGCTGATTGACCCCTTCGATGCGCAGAAGAAGGTGGGGCTCATGGTGGACGAGTGGGGCGTTTGGGACCGCATGGTTCCAGAAGAAGAGAAGACGCATGGGCGGCTGTGGCAACAGATTCCCGCGCGGGCGGGCGTGGCCACCGCTCTGGGTTTGAATGTGTTTCACCGGCAGGCCGACAAACTGGTGATGTGCAATATTGCGCAGATGGTGAATGTGCTGGATAGCATGCTGTTGACCGAGGGCGATAAGTGCATTCGGACGCCCGCCTATTACGCTTTCGACCTGATGAAAGTACATCGGGGAAGGGCGGCGGTGAAAACGGATGCAGCGCAACCCGAGGCAGTGGGCTTATCGGTCTCGGCATCGGTGGCCCGCCAAGGGAAGGAAGCTGCGGTGACACTGGTGAATCCCAAGCACGACGAAGCCATGAAGGTAAGCTGCGGGATTGCGGGGCGGAGCGTGGCAAAGGCAAAGGCGCGTAGTTTGTACCACGCGGACTTGAATGCGTGTAATACGTTTGACGCGCCGGATACCATCGTTCCACGGGAGCTGGCGGTTACCACGCGTGGGACAGAGTTGTCAGTGGAACTGCCGCCGCTTTCGGTAACAACTATAGAAGTAGAATTGGCGTGATGGAAACTGCAAACACGCCTGTGAACCGTGTGAATGCCGAACATGTGAATGTCAAGCACGAGCACACGGACGCGCCGGCAATCCGCGTTCGTTCGCTGGTCAAGCGCTATGCGAAAGCCAAGACAAACGCCGTGGATGGCGTTTCGTTTGATGTGGCGCGGGGCGAGATTTTTGGATTATTGGGTCCAAACGGCGCGGGTAAAACCACGATCATCGGCGTGCTAACAACCGGAATTATTCCGACTGAAGGCGCGGCAACCATTATGGACGTGGACGTAGCGCGCGATCCGATCGACGTGAAGCGGCGTATTGCGGTAGTGCCGCAGCAAAGCAATCTTGACCGGAGCCTGAGGGTTCGTGAGATTCTGACGTTTCACGCGGCCTATCACGGCGTCCCGCACAAGGAACGAGAAGCATTGGCGGACCAGTTGCTGGACGAGCTCGGATTGGGCGAGCGGAAGAACGACAAGGTTAACCGCTATTCGGGCGGCATGGCGCAACGGCTGATGATTGCCCGGGCGTTAATGCATGCGCCGGATGTGCTTTTCCTGGATGAGCCGACCAACAATTTAGATCCGCAATCGCGGCTGTTTTTGTGGGAGCGCATTCGGGCGCTGCATGCCGGAGGGCTCACGATTCTGCTGACGACGCACGACATGGACGAAGCGGACCAACTGTGCGACCGGATCGCGATTATGGATCACGGCAAAATTCTGGTGAACGATACGCCCGCGCAATTGAAGACGATGATTCCGGGCGGGACGGCGCTGGAGGTCCGGGCGCATGCCGACGGGATAGACAGTGAGGCGATTCGGGGACGGGTGGCGGCGGCCCTGCAGGCGATTCCGGGCGCGACCAAAGTGGAAGAAACGGAAGAATTCGTTTACCGGGTCTACGCGGAGTCGGCTAACACTTTGATTGGTCCGGCGGCGCAGGCAGTTTTGGCGGCCGGAGCGGAAGTCCGGGATTTGAGCATCAAGCAGCCATCGCTGGAAGAGGTATTTATTTTTCTTACCGGGAGACACCTTCGCTAAATGAAGCAAGAGAGGAGTAGGGTTTGGCTAGCGACAAACGCGTTTTGGGCGATCCTGCACCGGGATCTGGTGGTGACCAGACGCGAGTTTATCCCATTTCTTCTGCAGGCGCTGATGCAGCCCTTGTTTTTTCTATTCATCTTCGGCAAAGTGCTGCCCGGCATCGGATTGGCATCGGGCAGCTTTGCGGCGTTGATGCTGCCGGGGATTGTGGCGCTGACCGGCATGATTGCCGCGATGCAGGGCGTGACGCTGCCGCTGGTCCTGGATCTAGGCTTCGCACGAGAGATAGACGACCGGCTGCTTTCTCCTTTGCCGGTTTGGTGGGTCGCCCTTGAAAAAGTCCTGTTCGGCGCGCTGCGCGGGACGATTGCCAGCCTGGTCATTTTTCCACTCGGCTGGTGGATTCTGCGAGATGGCTTCGCGGTGCGCACGGACCGTCTGCTGATGCTGATGGGCATGGTGATTTTGACCGGATGCGTAGGGTCGACCATCGGTCTGCTGATGGGGACAATTATCAAACCGGAGCAAATCAGCTTGATGTTCACGCTGATTTTTACACCGCTTTTGTTTACAGGCTGCACTTACTATCCATGGGGCGCGCTGGACAAGATTAGGTGGTATCAGATTCTGACGCTGTTGAATCCACTTACTTACGCGGCGGAAGGGCTGCGGTATTCGATGGTTCCGCAAATTGGCGGACGCGATTTTCCTACTCTGGGATTGCAATGGATTTTGCCGATGTTGGGGGTTTCGGTGATCGTGATGTTTGCGATGGGCGCCCGGACGTTTCGCAAACGCGTCGTGACGTAAATGTAGGGAATCAGGGCGCGGCGGTTCCGTCATACGGATTTCCGTTCGCTGCCGGCAGCGGCGCAATAAGCGGCTGACCCTGCTGCGAGAAATTGCGAAATTCAATCCGGCTTGTCGGCAAGCTCTCGGGGTATTTCTCCCGCAAAAATTGAATCAGCTTCTCGCGCACGTAGCACCGCAGGTCCCAAGCTTTGGACGAATCCGAGGCACTGGTCAGCGCACGGATCTGTATCGTGTGCTCGGAGGCGTCACTGACCTGAAGGACGCACACGTTGCGATCCCACAGCGGGGTTGATTCGACCACGCGGCGGAATTCCTGCCGCACTTCTTCGACGGGCACCCTATAGTCGCAGTAGATGTACACATAGGCGAGCAGATCGGAAGTCCGCCGCGTCCAGTTCTGAAAAACATTGTCAATGAAATAGGACAACGGCACGATAAGCCGACGGAGATCCCAGGTGCGCACGACCACATAGGTGGTCAGGATATCCTCGATCCATCCCCACTCGCCCTCGACAATGACGACGTCCTCGATACGAATTGGCCCCGTGAGCGCGATTTGCAATCCGGCAATTAAGTTGGAAAACGTCGATTTCATCGCCATTCCGATCACAAGGCCGGCAAGTCCAGCGGATGCAAGCAGGCTCGTACCCAGTTGCTTCACTTCGGGAAAAGTCATCAACATGATGCCAATGGTGATGACTATTACAACGATATTGAAGATGCGGCGCAGCATTGCGATTTGAGTGCGGACACGGCGCGCCTCGAGATTGTCGCTAGTGTCGACCCGGTACCTGGCGTAGATGGTGTCCCCGAGCACCTCGGTCAATAGAATGATGACCCAGGCGGTAGATGCGATCACCCCGAGTCCGACTATTTGCCTGAGGAGTTGGACCAATTCCCAGCGAACCGGCAGCGCGGGCAGAGCCAGAACGATGGCGACGAGAGGGAAAATCCAGCGCGTGGGCCCTTCGGCGCGCTTCACGACCGAATCAGAGATGACGCTACCAGGGCGTTCCGCAATGCGCTTGGCCAGGGCGAAAACAAGATAATGCGCCAGTAGGGCCGCTAGAATCGAACCTGATAAGGCGCTGAGCGGCCACAGCCATGTTTGCCAATGCAACAGAATTGCCATGTTTGCTTCCTTCCGTAAGGGCGAACGTTTCGCGCTAGGGATGGGATACTTCGCAAACTGGACTTGTTTCTTTTAACTTTTCGTTGCGAAAGAATGATCCTGAGGACACTTGACCGAGCATCGTGGGCGCTGACGCTTCCGGCTCGGAGTCAACAGACGCCGACTATCAGTTTCGCCCTAAGCAACCGCTAAAGACTCACCGATTTGCTGACGCCACAGGGCGTAATAGAGACCGGTTTCAGCAACCAGCTGGGCATGGGTTCCCTGCTCCACAATCTGTCCGCGTTCCAGCACATAGATGCGCTCCGCGTGCATAACGGTGGAGAGGCGGTGGGCGATGAGGATGGTCATCACATCGGCGCGCTGGCCGACGTCACGGATGGTGCGGGTGATCTCTTCTTCGGTGATGGAATCGAGCGAGGAAGTGGCTTCATCGAAGACCAGCAGGCGGGGTTTGCGCAGCAGCGCGCGGGCAATGGAGAGGCGCTGTTTTTCGCCACCGGAGACTTTTACCCCGCCTTCGCCGATGAGAGTATCGAGTCCTTTATTCGCGCGCGCCAGCAAGGAATCGGCGGCGGCGCGGTGCAGAACGTCGAGACATTCGGCGTCCGTGGCTTCGGGGCGGACAAAGAGCAGATTTTCTCGGATGGTGCCGGAGAAGAGCTGGGTATCCTGCGTAACGAAGCCAATTTGCGAGCGCAATTCGTCGGGATCGATTCGCTCGGAGTCGATGCCGTTATAGCGAATGACACCTTCCTGCGGGCGATATAGACCGACAAGCAGTTTCACAAGAGTGGTCTTGCCTGCTCCGGAGGGTCCGACGAAGGCAACGGTCTCGCCTTTGGAAAGAGTAAAATTCACATCGGAAAGAGCGGGGCGGCTAGCAGTGCGATGTTGAAACGAGACTGCATCAAACTGGAGCGACACCAGGTTGCCCAAGGGTGCGGGATTCGCAGGTTTCGGCTCGGGAGGGATTTGCAGAATTTCTTGCAGGTTGGCGAGGGAGGCTTCGGTTTCGCGGTAAATGTTGATGATGTTGCCGAGTTCCTGCAGCGGTCCGAAGACGAAGAACGAATAGATAAACAGCGAAAAAAACTGGCCAACGGTAATGCGTTGGGTGAAGATCAGATACAACATCAGGAACAGAATACTGGTGCGCAGGAAATTGACGGCGGTGCCTTGCAGAAAACTCAGGCTGCGCAGATAGCGCACCTTCTTCAATTCGAGTTTTAGGATTTTACCGGTGGTCGAGTTCAGCCGACTTACTTCCTGGCGGGCGAGGCCAAGGGTTTTGACCAGTTCGATATTGCGGAGCGACTCGGTGGTGGATCCGGCAAGAGCGGCGGTTTCGGCAACGATGGTCTTTTGGATCACCTTGATTTTGCGGCTCAGGACGGAGCTGATGACGCCAAGCAAGGGCACGGTGAGAAGGAAAGCGGGCGCGATGACCCAATCTACCTTCAATGCGTAGACGGTGACGAAAACAACGCCCACGGTGGCGGTGAAAAGAATGTTGACGAAGGCATTAATGAAGCGCTCGACGTCGTTGCGGACTTTTTGCAGCTTCCCGAGGGTTTCGCCGCTGCGCTGGTCTTCAAACACGTCGTAGGGGAGCGAGAGAGAGCGCTCCACGCCATCGGCATAGAGTTCGGCCCCAGTGCGCTGAGTGACGACATTGACGTAATAATCCTGAAAATTCTTGGCGACGCGCGAGACAAAGGCTACGCCCACGGCGGCGCCCAGCAGCAGGCTAACGCCGCGGAGAAATTGGGCGGTAGTGTACTGGTGGAATTTTGTGGCGTAGTTGTCAATGATGTAACGGAAGATCAAAGGGTCGAGCAGAGAGAAAACCTGGTTGACGGCGGCAAGCAAGAGAGCCAGCGCGACCAACTGCCAATGCTTCTTCAAATAAGTCAGTAATAGGGCCATGGGCTTCTTGATGGTTACAGGTGCGGTAGTTAGATGCACGCAACGGGAAGAAAGATCGGTCTCACGTGTTCATCTACGCGTGCTATTCTATAGGAAACAAAGTCTCGATGTCCTTTATCCTCCCCATCTGCATCCTTATCGGCGAGGCCATTAGCGGCCCTGCCTGAGACCTTGTACATTTTTGAAGGCGTGCAAGGCCACCGGGCAGGGAGAAACCAGCCGGTGGCCTTTTGCTTATTAAGGATTGTATTTCATTTAAATTTCCATGAAGATTTCCACGTTCGATACCACGCTCCGGGACGGCACGCAGGGCGAATCCGTCTCTTTCTCCGCCGAAGACAAGCTATTGATTGCGGAGAAACTCGACCAGCTGGGAATCGACTACATTGAGGGCGGCTGGCCGGGATCTAACCCGAAAGACAAAGAGTTTTTCGAGCGCGCAAAGAGCGTGAAGCTAAAGCACGCCAAGCTGACGGCGTTCGGCGCAACGCGGCTGGCGAAGAATCGCGTAGAGGACGACCAGAGTATTCGGGAGTTGATTGCCGCGAATACGCCGGTGGTTTCGATTTTCGGGAAGACGTGGGATTTTCACGTGCGGCGCGCGCTGGGCATCACCGAAGAAGAGAACCTGGTGCTTATTTCCGATTCGGTGGCGTTTTTGAAGGCCAATGAGCGCGAAGTGGTCTATGATGCCGAGCATTTCTTTGACGGCTACCAGGCCAACGAGAAGTATGCGCTGAAGACGTTGGAAGCGGCCAAGCAGGCCGGCGCGGATGTGCTTTGCCTGTGCGATACGAACGGCGGTACGCTGCCGATGCGCGTGGCGGAAATTGTGGCGGAAGTGCGCAGGCGGTTCGATGGAGTGCTGGGCATTCATACGCACAACGATTCCGAGCTGGCGGTGGCCAATACGCTGGTTGCCGTGGAAGCGGGCGCGACACACGTGCAGGGCTGCATGAACGGTTACGGCGAGCGCTGCGGCAACGCCAACATGGTTTCGATTCTGGCAAACCTGGAATTGAAGCTAGGGCATACCACAGTCGGGCCGGAGAATTTGAAGCGGCTAACCGATGTGGCGCGGTTCGTGGCGGAGCTGGCGAATTTGCCGCTGCGCAGCGACCAGGCGTTTGTGGGACCGAGCGCCTTTGCGCACAAGGGCGGCGTGCACGTGAGCGCGGTGATGAAAGACGCGGCCACCTATGAGCACATACAGCCGGAACTGGTGGGGAACCGGCAGCGGGTGCTGCTGAGCGATTTGTCCGGGCGCGGCAACATTACGTATAAGTTGAAGCAGCTGGGATTGCGGGAGAACCTTGGTGAGACCACGCGCCGCGAGATTCTTCAACGGGTGAAGCAGATGGAGCATCAGGGCTACGACTTCGAAGCCGCGGAAGGCACCTTCGAGTTGCTGGTACGGGAGGCGGCGCATCCGAACTTTCATCCATTCGACGTCGTCGGCTACGAGGTTTCGACCAAGCTGCAGGGGAACGAAGAGACGGTGACCACGGCCAGCGTCACTTTGCGGGTGGGCGACGGAGTGCATTCGGCCACAGCGACAGGCAGCGGCCCGGTACACGCGCTGGATATCTGTCTGCGGCGATGCCTGGCTTCCATCTATCCGGCGATCACGAATGTGCGCCTGACCGACTATAAAGTTCGCGTGTTGGGCGGCAAGGGCGGAACGGAATCGAAGGTGCGCGTCCTGGTGGAATGGACGGATCAACTGCGAAGCTGGGCGACGGTGGGCATTTCAGACAACGTGATTGATGCGAGCTGGCGGGCTTTAGTAGACGCGCTGCGGTTGGAGCTGATGCGGCTAACGGAGGAAGATGCTCCGGCGGGCGCGGTGCGGGATTTCAGCTGGGCAGTGTAGTTCAACCGTGTAGCTGAACAGTGCTCTTAACCGGGCATCGTAGAATCAGCTAGATGAAAGCAGTTGTTGCCGATCCAATCGGCGGACCCGAGAATTTAGTGTATACGGACTTGCCCACCCCGAAGCCGGGCCCGGGCGAGGTGCTGGTGAAGCTGGAAGCAATCGGTGTAAATTTCATCGATGTGTACTTCCGCACTGGATTCTACAAGGCTCCGGAGAGTCCGGTCCGGTTAGGGCAAGAAGGTGCGGGGATCATTGCGGCGACCGGCGAAGGCGTGGCTGGTTGGAAGGCCGGCCAGAGGGTTGCCTACACCGTGACGCGCGGCTCCTATGCGGAATACGCGATCGTAGCGCCACAACTTCTGGTGGAATTGCCTGAAGCAGTCAGCTTTGAAGAGGGAGCGGCGGTCATGTTGCAGGGCATGACGGCGCACTACCTGACGCATTCCACTTTTGGGCTTAAGCCTGGAAACACTTGCCTGATTCATGCGGCGGCGGGTGGTGTGGGACTTCTACTGGTGCAACTGGCGAAAATTGCGGGAGCAACGGTAATCGGCACGGTTTCCACGCAAGAGAAGGCCGATCTGGTCAAACAATATGGCGCGGACCATGTCATCCGCTATACCGAGCAGGATTTTGCCCTGGAGACCAAGAAGCTGACCGGCGGCAAGGGCGTGGATGTGGTGTACGACTCGGTAGGGAAAGACACCTTTTTGCCGAGCCTGGATTGCTTGCGTCCGCGCGGCTTGATGGCAAGCTTCGGGCAATCAAGCGGCGGGGTGGGTCAAGTGGATCCGCTGCTGCTGAGCCAGAAAGGCTCGCTATTCCTGACCAGGCCAACGCTCCGCCATTACATCGTGGACGCGGCGGAATTGAAGTGGCGTAGTTCCGATCTATTTCAGTGGCTGGCGGCGGGGCGTTTGCAGGCGCCTATTCACAAAGTGTACAAACTGGCGGACGCCGCGCAGGCGCATCGGGATTTAGAAGCGCGCAGAACCTGCGGCAAGCTGCTGCTAAGACCGTAGGGCAAACAAGTGGAGCATCTATTGGCCTTTCAAGCCCGGCGCGAACAACTACAGAAAGCCCTGCCGCGCATGCGCGCCGAGGCATTTCTGACGACGGCGCCGCCGAATGTGCGCTACCTGAGCGGTTTCACAGGCAGCAATGGCGCGGTGCTGGTGAGCGGAGAACGCGCGCTGCTGTTTACCGATCCAAGATATCGCACGCAGTCGGCGTTGGAATCCGATTG
>DATHIZ010000322.1:0-4188 GCA_035316385.1 Bryobacteraceae bacterium
GTCGTCCGGAGGCAGGCAGGGGACGGCAAAATGATTCCCAAGACTCCCTCTCCGGCGCCCGCGCCTGGAGCCACGGCGGTGCAGTCGGCCGCACCCCAAACCGCCCCTGATCTGGGCTCACAGGATCCCTCGCACGGCAAGCTGGCGCCGGCCGAACAACCCGCGCAGCGCCGCGTCCAGCTGATGACCTTTGATTGCAGCCAGAAGCTTCTGTTGATCGATGCAGGATCGGTCAGGCAATCCTACAAGCTGGAAAAGTGCTCCTTGCCCATCGGCTCTTACGAGGCCGCCGTCACGCACGACGGCAACGACTTCAAACTGGACTTTCACCGCGCCGTGTCTAGCAGCAGTGGCGAGCGCTTCGACTTCAGTTACTACGTCAAGCCGGATCAACTCAATCCGGCCATCCTGCTCGCCAAGCAAGACAAGGTAGATGTTGAAGTGGTAGAGCATCTGCGGACTCCGGAGAAGGCCGCTGGCAAGGCGAAAGAATCCTCACCCGATGCCGGCCAGGACGCGCCGCCGGCAGCGCCAGCCTGCGTGGTTCATCTGCCGGATCGCGAGTTGGTCAAGCCGGATTCCGCCTCACGCGCCCTGTTCAAGCCCCTCAACGTGGACCAGAAGGTGTGGTCGCAGCCCATCCCGCTTGGACAGTTCGGCTTCGTCGACGTCAACGCCAATGTCACCGGCAACCTGAGTGGAACGTTGTCCGGACGTTACGGCCCGGGCAGCCTGACGGAAATCTGCCTCACTCACCAGGTCGACAAGACCTCGAGCTCCGCGCCGGTTAATCATCCGCTGCTGAAGTCGACCAGCCACGCGGACACTAGTTCTTTTGTCATTGGCGGCCGCGCTCGCTTCCGGTTACCCGCTTCGGCCAGCGTGCTGATTCTGGGCAAAGCCGCGCTGGTGATAGCGGCTGATTATCTCGAAGTCATCCGCGTGGGTTCCATCCAGGGTGGCTTCACGGCCCGCGGAGAGGCCGCCCTCGACGGCAGTTTCGACGCCATGGTGGACATCATCGCTCGCTTCAGCCGCTCCTCGGCGACATTGCAGGCGCCTGTCGGTGACTTCGCTCTTGAAATCTCGAAGAGCTCGCTGGACAAAATCGATCTCGCCGCGCAAGTGGCTCTGCAGGGGCACGCCAGCCTCTCTTTTGGCCTGGACGCATTTGCCGCCGTCAAGTTCCTCGGATTCGAGTTGTGGCGCGAGAACTGGCGTCTGAGTAAGGCCGCCAACCTTGGCCTCGGCTGGGAAGGCGGTATTAAGTACAGCCCCAACCCCGGCATACATTGGATACTCGGTGCGATCGACATGCTGGAGGGGATAGACGATGAACTCTTCGACGACGAAGAGGCTCACGTTGACACGGACGATGTGCTGGGCACTCTTCTGGACCAGCCCAGGGGTACGCAAATTACTCCCGACGGGCTGAGCCAGCAAACCGCGCTGCCCTTTAGCTGGCATAAGCCGCTGGACCTGTATCCCAAGAGCCTGTCCATCCCCAATGCTGAGGAACCCAAGGAACTCAATCGCGACGATGGGCCTACCTCCGTGCGCAGGAATGTCAACCAGGGCACAGGCCGTAGCAAGTCTGTATACGAGCGCATCGGCGTAGCCTCGGGTAACTGGGTGGGCCGCGGCAAATATCTCCAGTACGTGCCGCACGCGGTGGAGAGCCGCGCGGAGCAGGATCGACTCCGCGATCTACTCACTACCCTCGGGTACGACCGTGGTGGAACTGAGGTCGACCATGTCCGCGACCTTCATCTCGGCGGGCAGGATGAGTTTAGGAACCTCTGGCCGTTGGACCAGGCTACCAACTCGGCCGCCGGCCCCCGGCATCAACGTCAGCTGGACAATTACCGGCAGCAGTTCGCGGCGCAAAACAAAACACTGGACGGCCGCATCTTCGTTATCTCCGACGTCGGACTCTAGCGTTTGTTCCGGCGCGTTCTAGCTAGAGCCATAGCCCCATATGAGCATGGCTATGGCTCTCCGTTAACAATTTCTTACTTGGTAGTTCCGGCCATACTCAGGCTGGCTTTCTTGTCCAGCATTTCCTCGACCGCTGCTCCGATGCTTTTCAGCGCATCGTACTGCGCATAGCTTTTCTGCATTAACTTCGCGCGTTTTTTGTATTCGTCATTTGCCAGGATGCGGCGTACCGCATCGCGCACTTGTTCAGGCGTTGGATTCCCCGTTTGGAGATCGATGCCCGCTCCGGTCCACGCCAGACGCGCGGAGACCTGGGGTTTATCTTCGGTTGCGCCGGCCGCCACGATCGGTACGCCCATGCTGAGGGCCTGTTGTACACCGTTATAGCCGGCGTTCGTAACAAACACGGCAGCCTTGGGCAGAACCTGATCGTAGGGAAGATATTTTTCCAGCTTTACATTTGGTTGCGTTTTGATTAAAGAAACATCGCCGCCGCCTGCCGTGCAGACAACCGTGACATCCTCGTGCGCGAGGGCAGCCAGGGTTGGGTTGACTAGTTGATCGAAGTCATAATTGGCGACGGTTCCCTGGGTTACGAAGACAATTGGTTTGGAGCCATCAAGCTCATTCCACCAGGCTGGCGCTTCGAAGTCAGAGTGCGGGGGAGGCTGGATCGGACCCACGAATCGCATGTTTGCCGGAGTTTTCTCTAATCCAAAATCAAAATCCCTGGTTCCGCACTGTAGAAGCAGATCCGGCAGAGTATAAGCATCATTGAGATAGAAACTGGGTGATGGCGGCGCACCACAGCTCTTCAGTACTGCGTTGATGTACTCGCTGGCGGGAGCTAGATCCTCCATCTGTTGACGGTTGTGTTCAATATTCCGCCGGCGCCCCTCTGGCGTCCTGTCGACTCCCGCGAACGGGGACGCCTCCTCAGTCTGCATCATCAGCGCAAAGACGCCACACGAGACGATGGGTGGCCGCGATTCCTTCGGGCCTAGAAGGTACGGAAACACGCCGAGGAAAAAAGCATCTGCAAGAATGATATCTATGTCTTCTCGATCCGTGATCTGACGAAGGCCAAGATATTGATCGGGAATCGGATCTCCGAAAAGGTGCTGGGTGTCATAGATAAGCTGGGGCACTCCAGGTGCTACGTTCTGTCGCCCCAGAAATACCTCGTGCGATGAGTCGATAGCCGCCTTTCCGAAGAGAGGCACGAAGGTCAGGTCTAACGCGTCCACCTGCGGCCGGAACGACACGTCTGTGTTGAATGTGATCCGATGGCCACAGCTCTTTAAGTGTGCGGCAATTGTCAACATCGGTTTAACGTGTCCCGAAGCCGGTGAGGACGCAACAAGAATATTACTCATTTGTATCTCCTTAACTTGACCGCAATCCTGCAATCCCACATAGGACGGGCTATCACGAATAACAGGCCGGGAGGCAAATTATTCCCGGCCGGATATTCTTATCGGAGGAGTAATGGTGAGGTCGGCGCTGTGGCGCCAAACGTCTGTTGACTCCGAGCCGGAAGCGTTAGCGACCACGATGCTCGGTCACTCACGAATTTCCTTAAGTAAACGACATTGGCCGCCGGCCCGTGTCGCGGCAGTTAGGGAAGCGAACGGCGTCTGTGCAAGCGTCGTTCCGCTCTACTGCACCTTACCGGCCGAGTTCTCGAGAATCACGTTGGAGAGCACGGCAGTATCCGATTGGTCCGGCAAGTGCGAGCAGAAGCCGATGCCTACGTAAAAAGGTTCGTCGAAGTGCAGGGTGATGGGTGGGCCGAACTGGTGCATGGGTTCGCCCCGCAGGCTGACGAAGATTGCGATGGAATCCCCGTGCTTTTCAATGCCGATGCGCTTAGCATTGGCCCCCGCGAGAGTGCCCCCGAAGCGAAACTGCATATCCGTCATGAGGGCGCCTCTCTCCGGACGCTGCGCCAGGTGGATGAGCCCCGCACCATGCTCGGCGACTACGGCTTCCTTCGAATCATCGTCCAGACTCTGGCGAATGACCAGGACCGCCTTGCGGTCTCCGTAGCCCTTCGGTTCTGGGAACGTGACGTCGGACGCGAGTGAGACGTCCCCGGACGTTTTCTTCCAGATGTAACGGAACTCGTCGCGCGAGTACCAGATGTTGTAGCCGGCGGAGCTGATGGTGTACTGCTTCGTACTGGCGTCATAACGCGCGCTGCCCGGCACGACGGCGGCGCCAATGTCGGATTGGCCCTCAAACACGCCG
>DATHIZ010000323.1:0-5171 GCA_035316385.1 Bryobacteraceae bacterium
CGGCTGGATGCGGACTGGTTTCTCGGAGGCGGCATGAAGCTGGATGCGGAACGCACGCGCATCCACGTCGATAGAGCCAAAGGGCCGCTGCCGGAAATTGAAAGCTTTGCCGAGGGAATCATACGGCTGGCCGATTCGCACATGGAGCGCGCGCTCCGCCACATTTCCGTGGAGCGCGGCTACGATCCGCGGGATTTCACGCTGGTGAGTTTTGGCGGCGCAGGACCGCTGCATGCCTGCGCGCTGGCGCAACTGCTGAAGATTCCGCGCGTGCTGATTCCGCCCATGCCCGGTGCCCTATCCGCCTACGGCATTCTGGTTTCAGACATCGTGCGAGACTATTCGCGCACGGTGATGCTGCGGCCGGGCGACCCGTCGCTTGACTGCCATTTCAAGAAATTGGAAGAAATTGGGTCCGCTCAGATGCGTAAGGAAGGATTCGACGGAGCGGCGATCCGCACGCTCGATCTGCGCTATGCCGGACAAGGGTTCGAGCTGACGGTGGATTGGTCGGAATCGTTTATTGAAGAGTTTCACCGCACACATGAAGCGCGCTACGGCTACTGCGACCGGAGGCGCGCCATTGAGATAGTCAACGTGCGGGTGCGATTAGTCGCAGCGACAGAACCGCTGGCGCCGGAATACCTTTTGCCGGGAGACGGCAATCCACAACGAGCTGTGATTGGGCGTAAGCCGATGTATTATCGCGGCGAATGGCTCACAGGCAATGTCTACGACCGCACTCATTTTGCGGCGGGCGATACGTTTGAAGGTCCAGCTGTGGTGGCGGAATACAGCGCAACTACGTTTCTTCCCCCAGAGTGCCGGGCTAGCGTGGATGGCTTAGCGAATTTGATTGTGACGATTGGTTCCTGACACATGAGCGATGTAATTCCGGTTGAGGCGGACCCCATAGAGCTGGCAATTTTTCGCAGCGCGTTCCATTCGATAGCGGAAGAGATGGGAGCCGCCCTGCGGCGGACCGCCTTTTCGCCGAATATCAAGGAGCGGCGCGATTATTCCAGCGCGGTTTTTGACGGTAGCAGCAATGTCATCGCCATGGGCGACGATATGCCGGTCCATCTTGGATCCATGCCGATGTCGGTACAGGCGGCGCTGGACAAACTTACGCTTGAGCCGGGCGACGTGGCGATCTTGAACGACCCCTACGATGGCGGAACACACCTGCCGGATATCACGCTGGTGGTGCCGGTGTTCGTCGAAGGGCAGAAAGAGGCGGCTTTTTTTGTAGCCAACCGCGCGCATCACGCGGATGTGGGCGGTATGTTTCCAGGCTCTATGGGACTGTGCCGCGAGATCTATCAGGAAGGTGTGCGCATTCCTCCGGTGAAGTTAGTGGCCGCAGGAGTTTTGAACCAGGCGCTACTTACTTTGATCCTGGCAAATGTGCGGACGCCGGAGGAACGGGAAGGAGATTTGACGGCGCAGATTGGCGCCTGCCGGATCGGAGTGGCTCGCGTTACGGAGTTAGTGGGCAAATACGGGTTTGCGCGCGTGCGGACAAATGTCCACAACTTACTCAATCACTCGCAGCGGCTGATGTCGGCGACTTTGGAGAGTCTGCCGGAAGGTATTTTTGAAGCGGAAGACTTCCTGGATAACGACGGTATCACCAGCGAGCCTGTAAGACTGGCGGTGAAGATTACGACAGACCCCAAGCATGGCCGCATCGCCATCGACTTTACGGGCTCCGCCCCGCAGGTGGCGGGTAGTATGAACGCGGTTAGTGCGATTACTTACTCGGCTGTATTCTACGTGCTGCGGTGTCTGCTCTCAGACGACGCCGCTACCACGGCAGGTTTGATGCGGCCGGTTGAGCTGTGCATTCCAGCGGGGACGGTGGTCAACGCGCTTCCACCTGCCGCCGTCGCGGCGGGAAACGTAGAGACATCGCAACGCATTGTCGATGTACTGCTGCGGGCATTTGCGCAAATCCTGCCTGACCGCATTCCCGCGGCAAGTTCCGGCACGATGAATAACCTGACGGTTGGCGGTGTGGATGCGCGCACTGGTAAAGCTTACGCTTATTACGAAACCATCGCCGGCGGCTCGGGCGGGCGGCCGCAGTCCGATGGTATTTCCGGCATTCATACGCACATGACCAATTCACTCAATACGCCGGTAGAGGCGCTTGAGTATGCGTATCCGTTTCGAGTACACCGGTATTCCTATCGCCGCAATTCAGGAGGCGCGGGAACTCATCGCGGGGGCGACGGGTTGATTCGCGAAGTGGAGCTTTTGGGCCGCGCGCAAATCACTCTGCTGGCGGAGCGGCGCACACGTTCGCCCTACGGGCTGCAAGGCGGAGAAGACGGCGCGCGAGGACGCAGCATCCTGATTGTGAACGGCGAAGAGCGGGAACTGGCTGGAAAGTGCAATTTAGAAGTGGATGCCGGCACGATCCTGCGCATTGAATCACCGGGAGGCGGCGGTTGGGGGAAACGCTGATGAGGTTCGCGCGGAAGATACTACCGTTATTGCTTTGCCTGCCGGCATTACAAGCCGCTGAACAGACGCTGCCTCCATTCGACGAGAAACAGGCGCTTGCCATTGCGGCGATGCCGCTGTCGTGCATCGACCATCCGGAAGGAAAACCGCCCGACCCAAATTACTTGTACACGTACGATTCAAAGCCGCGCCTGGTGGACGATTACGATAAGAACCGGGCTTTTTACGGCTGTTACGACTGGCACTCCAGCGTGAATTCTCTGTGGAGCATGGCCGCCATTCTACGCCGGTTTCCGCAGATTTCCATCGCCAGCCTGCTGCGCGAGAAATTGAATGCTCATCTGAGTAAACAAGCGCTTGCGGGCGAGGTGGTGTTTTTCAAAACAGCAAAAGCGTTCGAGACGCCCTACGGCCGGTCGTGGCTGTTGAAGCTATATGCGGACCTGATCTCCTGGGACGATCCGGACGCCCGCAAATGGATGGAGAATCTTTCGCCTTTGAAAGAGCAGTTTGTGGCGGACCTCCAGACTTATTCGAGGTCGTTGCCTTTTGTGAACAGAACCGGAGTACACGCCAACACGGCTTTTTCGATGTGGCTCTTGCTGGATTATTCCGACGCAGCGCACGACGCCGTTCTGCGGGAAACCGTTGCGGCTACGGCAAAGCAAATCTTCCAGAAGGACACCAACTGCCCGACTGCCTACGAGCCTTCCGGACCGGATTTCCTTTCGCCGTGCCTGGAAGAAGCAAAAGTGATGAGCCGCGTCGTGCCCGGAGCGGAGTTTCTGGCATGGTTCAACAAGTTCATGCCAGCGCCCGATTCGCCGGAGTTTCAGCCACTCACCAAACCGTTCGACAGCAGCAGCGTTACCCGGGAGGACCTGCTGGCGAGTAAATCGCATCTGATCGGACTGGCATTCGATCGCGCGGAAGCAATGCTGCGAGTGGCGGCGGCGCTGCCTCCGGGCGATCCTAGAATCGCTCAATACCGGCGCATTGCCGCAACGAATGCGCTGGGCGGGTTTCATGACTTAGCTGGTGCGGGTTATTTAGGTTCGCACTGGCTTGGCACGGCTGCGCTCCGGTTCGAACTGGCCAGGGCTGGAACGCGGTGACGGGTCAGATGGCGAGTTTAGACAATAAGAGTAGTGAACCAGACAGTCCCGGATTCGTCCATACGATACATTGAGGCGCGCATCGCGCCGTTCCGCAGCCGGCTCGCCGCGCACCCGCTTTATTCGCGAGTGACCACGCGGAGTCAGATCCAGATCTTCATGGAGTTACATGTCTTCGCGGTATGGGACTTCATGAGCCTGCTGAAGGCGCTTCAGGCGCAGCTGACGTGTGTCCGCATTCCCTGGGTTCCCACTCGCTGGCCGGATAGCCGCCGCTTTATTAATGAAATTGTCTTAGGCGAGGAGAGCGACACCTACGCAGGGCGCTCCATCAGTCATTTCGAGCTCTACCTGGAGGCGATGGAGGAATGCGGCGCCGATACTGCGCCTATTCGCAGCCTGCTATCCCGAGTCGCGGCCGCGCCAGGAAGCACTCCGATCGCGAGCCTGCTGGAAACCGCTGCCGCACCGGCCGCCGCCCGCCGCTTCGTTGAGACAACCTTTGGCGTCATCGCATCCGGCAACCTGAGCGCCATGGCTTCCGCCTTCACCTTTGGCCGCGAAGATCTGATTCCGGGCATCTTCCGTAAGCTCGTGCGTGACCTGAACAGCCAAAGCGGCGGGGCCTTGGAGAAATTTATCTGGTATCTGGAGCGGCACATTGAGGTCGACGGCGAAGAGCATGGTCCGCTGTCGCTGCGGATGGTGGCCGATCTCTGCGGGACCGACGAAAGACTTTGGGAGCAAGCCGCCCATGCTGCCGAGTCCGCGCTATCGGCCCGTCTGGCGCTTTGGGATGGAATTCTCGAGCAATTGGAAACCGGCAATTGAGTGCGGCGCCTCGCGCCATAATGCGGTTAGGTTGATGCTCTCCGTGTCCACTCAGAACTTAGTACCTATCACTTACTAATGGAACCCAAACAGAACGGTCGTCCCTCGAAGCAGACTCCCTCGATTCAAAGCCTTGACCGCGGATTGACTATCCTCGAAGCGGTAGCCAAAGCCAGCGGGCCGCTTTCGTTGGGAGAATTGACGAGTGTTCTGGAAATAGACCGAAGCAGCGTTTTCCGGCTGGCCGGTACACTCAAGCGGCGTGGATTTCTGGCCTATCCGACCGGAAGGAAGGATTACATATTGGGACCGTCGCTATGGCGGCTCGCGCACAAGTACGATTGGGGCAATATGCTGATCAAGATGTCACATGAACAGCTCAAGGGGCTGGCAAGCGAGACCAATGAGACGGCGCAGCTGGCAGTGCGGGAAGGCAGGCAGGCGCTGTTTATCGATTCCGCCGCGGCAAACCAGGTGATCTCTGTCTCGGGACGGATCGGCGAACTTACGCCGCTGTATTGCACAGCACATGGAAAGGCATTACTCGCCGATTTTAATTACACGGAACTGGAAGGTGTTTTTGGAGCCGCTCCGCTGCCGCCGCACACCAAGGGAACAGTTTCTTCCATTGCCGAACTAGCGAAGATCTGCGAAGAAACCAGGGCGCGCGGCTTTGCTACCGATGATGAGGAATATTTGGAAGGCGTTCGCTGCGTGGCGGCGCCCATCCGGGCGGAAGATGGCCAGATCATAGGC
>DATHIZ010000324.1:0-7755 GCA_035316385.1 Bryobacteraceae bacterium
GGGCAATTACGGATAGCCGACGTTCATCGTTGGGATCTTTTACCTTCCAGCGGAGCCGACTGGCGCATAAAGTACGCCGGCACAGTTGACCTCGTGTCACGCACCTTCCGGCTGCAAACTCTTCCCGCCGCGCTGGGTGAAGCGGCGCCGGTCGCTCTGCGGGTTCGCGTGGATGAGTTGCTGACGCGTCCGGCCTGGTCGATCTTCTTGACGTTTGCCAAGGCGCCCGTGCAGGGCCTGCTTCCGCTCGGCAAACGCATGGGGCTCGCATTGCCCGCGGGCCTGCAAATGAGCGGGGCACTCGATGGCGTGGTGAGTTATTCGAATTCTTCCGGCTTGGCCGGCGGCATTGCGATCACTAACGCCGTGGCCACTTTGCCGGATATTCCGCCGCTGCGCTCGGCCATCGCCAACCTCACCATCTCTTCGGACAACATTCACATCGATCCTGCGATTTTGCAGGCCGATGCCGGAGGCGCCTTGCGCGCCGGTGGAGACTACTCGCTGGTCAGCCAGCGCTTGACCGCTTCTGTGAGCGCGGACGCATTCCCCGTGGCCGCGCTCAAGAGCACTACCCAAGCATGGTTCGGAGGGCCCGCCGCTCTTTCCATTTGGTCGGACGGATATGTAACCGGCCAACTCACCTATGACCGCCAAGCGCCGGACTCGAACGTGCCCGGTAAGCCTGCCGCCTGGTCGGGGCAATTTCAATTTTCTAACGCTACGTTTAACATTCCCGGGCTGGGCCTGCCGCTCAAGCATGCGCAGGGTCGCGCCTCCTTCGACGCGTCCACCTTTGACTTACCGCATTTCTCGGCGGTGCTTGGGCCACAGCCGCTGACCGGCGCGTACCGCTATCATCTCGCGGCAAGGCATCCGGAACACATTCATTTAGAGTTACCGGCAGCCGATCTGGCGCAAATCGAAGCTGCGCTCGAGCCTGCTTTGGAAGAGCAAAGCCTTCTCTCGCGCCTGCCTTTTACCCGGCGCTCCATTCCCGCTTGGCTGACCGCGCGGAACATCGATGGCGAGATTGTTATCGGCCGCTTTTCCATCGATGACGCCAACTTGGGGCCACTCTCGGCTCATTTCCTCTGGCAGGGCACCACACTGCTTTTCACCAGCTTGCAGTTGCATACGCCACCGGCGGTTATCAAAGCGTCTGGAGTCGCCGATCTGGCCGCCTACTCCCCGCAATACCGCTTCTCGGCAACCGTCACGGACTTTCCTTGGGGCGGCGGCCAACTGAGCGCGAGCGGCCGGATCCAGACCTCCGGCAACGGAATAAGAACTCTGCGCAAGCTGCGCGCGAACGGGTCGTTCACCGGCAAAGACGTCAGGCTGGCGGCTACCAGCCCATTCAGCAGCGTGTCAGGACTTTTCGATTTCTCTTTTGCGGACGACTGGCCTTCACTCCAGCTCTCTAAAGTTCAGGCCACGCAAGACGCGGACGATTGGACCGGCGAAGCGGCAACCCGGAGCGACGGCAAGCTGGTAGTGGACCTGGCGCATGAGGGGCGCCAGCTACATGTAGTTAGCACGCTGATTCCGGATAGCACTCCGCCGGCTGCCGCTCCGCTGTCCAGTTCTACTCTTCCGCGTTAAGCCCTAGCGCTGAACTTTCCGGATGACGCCGCCGAGTTTTGCATGTTCCTCGGGCGTCGCTCGAATGAACTCGCCGGTAGAGCGGACGGGAGGTTTTTGCGGTCTCTGAGAAGTTTTTTCAGCAACCTTCTCGGTAATCGCACGATTCTGCGCAATGCGAGCCGCAGTTCGTTCCGCGGGCGTCATCAGATGGAATGGTTTGGGAGTAGCTTGATCTTCTGGCATTTGATCTCCCATGATCTCGCACCGCGTCCAAGGAAATGCGCAGGAAACGGCTATGGCGGATCAAAATCCATGCCGTTTGCATTTATTTAGCCGGCGGACCGAGTGGACTCGGAGCACAGCCGGTGGTCTCGCGTGTGTCCGAGAGTGCGTCTATCTTCCACCCGGCCGCAGTCTTAAGCATGTGAAAAGAATCAACGCCGCAGTGGCTGAATTTCCCGTTACGATGAAAATCGTATTCCGCCCAAACGATCGCAATTTCTCCGTGTTCCAATACTTTAGGATTCCAAATCCGCTCCAGCCAAACGTCTTTGCTCGCGCCCATGCGTTCGACAAATTTCTCGTGCGGCGTGGCAACCGCGGAACCGTCGGGGCGGACCGAGAACAGCATCGCCTCCGGAGTGAAGAGCGTCCGGGCGTCATCGGCATTGTGCGTGGACATGTCGTCAAAGAGCCGCTGGGCCACCGCAAGCGGGCCGCCGGCAGCGGGAATTTCGCGGCCGGATAGCCCAAATCCCGCCACGAGCAAAACCGCGATCGACTTTCTCATCCCGCTAGTCTAGCGCCATTACTGTCTTACGGCGCCATCCGCTACCATCGTGTTGTAATCCATGCACGTTCAGGAATCCGCTTGGGACGACGTCAAGCACCAATTCGACGCCGCCTGCCTTCAATCGGCGCGGGAGGCACGAGTTCAGCTTGTGTCCGAGTTCAACCTATTGCTACGCCGTTTCCGGCAATATGAGACCGAGACCGAATGGGTCCGTCTGATTCTGGACGGCGCGCGCCCATTTGCTCGCCAACTGGCGCTTTTCTCGCTTGAAAATCAAGTCCTGCATCTGCGTGGACAGGTCAATTTGGCGCTTGCCGGCGGCTTGTCGTTCCCACTGGATAAGGGGGCGGCGTTCCAAAGCGCTTGCGCTACGAAAGATCCCGTAACCGCTTTGCGAAATCCCGCGGAAGTGACGGATGCATTGAGTGTTCCCGCGGCTACCGAACGTGCGCATCTACTGCCCATCGCAAACGGTCAGCGCGTCGCCGCCATTTTGTTCGTCTCCGGGAGTGAAGACTCCGATTTGAATGCTCTGGAACTCGTCACTGGGTTGGCCTCCAGCATCTTGGAGCGGCAGGCGCATACGAATCAGTTTGCTCAGATCGCAACAGCGCCACTTTTACAAGAAAAGGCCGGGCCGGCCGCTGCTTCGCAACTGGTGGAGCTACCCGCATGGGCTCAACTAGGCGAGCAAGAGCGCCTGCTGCACATCCGCGCGCAACGATTTTCCCGTGTCACGGTGGCTGAAATGCAACTGGCCAGGCCCGATGCGTGCCAGGCCGGTCGCGAACAGGGCGATCTTTATGTCTTTCTGGCTAAAGAAATTGACAGATCACGCGAGATATATCGCCGGCAGTTCATGACTATACCTTCAATGGTCGATTATCTTCATCTGGAACTCGTTCAAAGCACGGCCGAAGGTGACGAGTCGAGATTGGGAGCAGATTATCCCGGGCAGATGGTCTAGTATCGCGCCTTTCGCCGTCCGGACCTTAGTAGCATCGCTAGCGTTGCAGATTGTACTGCCAGTGTTGCTCACGGCTTCCGGCATAGCTGCGCACGCCCCCAAAAAGCCGCCTAGAACGGTTAAACCGGCAAAGAAAAAGGCTCCCGCCAAACCCAGCCCGAAGGCGGTTGGAGCCGCCGGATTGATCGCCATCGCGCAGCACCAACTGGATTTAGGGAACTTCGAACTTGCGGCCGCAACTGCCAACTCGGCAGCGGCCAAAGCGCCCATTCTGAACGACTACGCTCAATACATCCGGGCTCAGGCCGAATACAAACGCAACAATTATGCCGAGGTTGCCAAGGCCGCCACGCAGGTATTCAATCAGCAGCCATTGTCCCCAATGATTGGATCAGCTGCCGCGCTGGCAGTCAGCGCCGATCTGAACTCCGACAATCCTAAGCGCGCATTTGATCTCATCAAGAAATATTTCGACCGGATTCCGCAGCCGCAGGGCACGTTCCTGCTCGCGCGCGCTTTTAAAGCGACTGGCGATTTAACGCAGGCCGCCGAATATCATCAACGCGTCTACTACAACTATCCCTTGTCAACGGAAGCCACGGATTCGGCCAACGCCCTGGTGGATCTGAAGCAACGTTTAGGCGAAACGTATCCGGCCATCATGCCGGGAGCCATGCTGGGCCGCGCGCAAAAGCTTCTAGACGCGAAGAAACCGGCGGAAGCAAGCGTTGAGCTAGCCGCCGCGATTCCCCAACTCGCGGGTGCGCAGCGCGATTTGGCGCGCGTTCGCTTGGGCGAGGCCGATTTCTTTTCCGGCAAAACGCAGGACGCCTTCGCTTATCTGACAGCCTTGAAGGTGGACGATCCGGAAGCCGACGCCGAGCGCTTGTCCTACCTCATTCGCGCCGCCCGCAAACTCAACCGCGATGCCGATGTGCGGCCGTTCCTCACCCTGTTAGAGCAGCATCCCACATCGCCCTGGCGTTTGGACGCGCTCATTTACGTTGCAGACCAGGCGCGTTCGCAGAACGATGCGGCCACCTATCTCCCGCTCTACCGGGCTTGCGCCACCAGTTTCGGGGCGGATCCAAAAGCGGAATGGTGCCATTGGCAAGTTACATTCAACAGCTATCGCAAACAGGAAGCAGATGCTTTCGATCTGCTGCGTGCTTACCTCCAGCACTTCCCCGATTCCAACAACACCAGCGATGCACTTTATTTTCTGGGCCGCCTCATGGAAAGCAAGAACGATATGGAATCGGCCCGGGCGTGCTATGACGAAATGGCAATTCACTTTTCAAATACGTACTTCGCGACCTTGGCGAACGAGCGTTTAGCAGCGACTCCGATTAAAGCCGCTAACCCCAGCAGTTCCATGCTGACTTTCCTGCAGGAAGTGCCGTGGCAGGACCGAGGCCACTTCCCAAGCTTCGAGCCCGGACCGGTCACCCAGAAGCGGCTGAGCCGTGCACAACTGCTGCGAATTACGGGTTTGGACGACATGGCCGAGAACGAATTGAAATTCGGCGCGCGCAACGACAGTGAGCCCCGTAACGTGTACGCTCTCCAACTCGCAAAGATGGCGACGCAGCGCAACTCTCCCGAACAAGCCGTGCGATACATCAAGTCTTTTGCGCCGGGCTACACCTACCTGCCGCTCGACGAAGCGCCCCCGGCTTTCTGGCAAATGGCGTTTCCCATTCCTTTCCGCAGAGCCATCGACCAGTACAGCCGCGAGCAGGGACTCGACCCGTTTCTGGTGGCCGCGTTGATCCGCCAGGAGTCTGAATTCGACGTCAAAGTGATTTCACGTTCCAATGCCTATGGACTCATGCAACTGCTGCCGTCGACTGGACGGCAACTGGCAAGGCACTTCGGCATCCGGCGTCTAAATTCCACGGATTTACTGACCCCGGACCGCAACATCCAGTTGGGAACTTACTTTTTCCGCAATCTGCTGAACTCCTACGGCGGACAGCCGGAGATCGCTTTGGCTTCCTACAACGCAGGTCCGGGGCGTGCGAACCTGTGGCGCACCTGGGGACCATTCCGCGAGCCTGCGGAATTCATTGAGACGGTCCCGTTTCACGAAACGCGCGGCTATATTCAGTTCGTGTTGCGGAACGCCGACGTATACCGGCGGCTCTACGCCGGAAAGTTTCCGGATTTGCCTCCCTACCATCCCAAGCCCGCTCCCACGCGCAAGTCACTCCGAAAAAACACTCCAAATAAAGGCTCGCTCTAAGCTCTGGGTGTTTTTTACGACAGTGCTTAAAATCAAGGGATGGCCACCATAGCGAGGCGGCGCTTCCAGAGCGCGCGGATAGGTGAATTCAGAGAATCCGTGATTCGTGAGATGACGCGGCTCGCGCTCCAACATGGCGCGGTTAATCTTGCGCAGGGTTTCCCGGATTTCCCGGCCCCCGCGGAAATCAAAGCTGCGGCGCAAAAGGCCATTCAGGACGACTTCAACCAATACCCTATCACCTGGGGCGTAAAGGCGTTTCGTGACGCGATCTGCGCCTCGTACCGGCGCTTCCATGGGCTGGAGATAGACCCCGAGCGCGAGGTAACTGTCTGTTGCGGGGCCACAGAAGGTATGATCTCGAGCCTGCTGGCGCTGATTGATCCCGGCGATGAAGTGATCATCTTCGAGCCTTTCTACGAAAACTACTGGCCGGATTCCCAGCTAAGCGGAGCCACCTGCCGCTATGTGCAATTGCATGCGCCCGATTGGACGTTTTCGCCGGAGGAGCTTAGGGCCGCCTTTACCAAACGAACCCAAGCGGTGATTTTGAATTCACCCAACAATCCGACCGGCGCGGTCTTCTCATCAGAGCAACTCACACTCGTCGGTGAGCTTTGCGAAGAGTATGACTGCTTACTAATTACAGATGAGATTTATGAGCACGTCATCTTCGGCGGCAACACGCATATTCCGCCAATAACTCTCGGTGCGCTGCGAAAGCGTTGCGTGCTCATCAACAGTTTGAGCAAAACCTTTTCCGTCACGGGCTGGCGGGTGGGCTGGGTCATCGCACCGCCTGAACTGACATCCTCGATTCGCAAGGTACATGACTTTTTGACCGTCGGAGCCGCTACGCCCTTGCAGCATGCCGGGATTGCAGCGCTGGCCATGCCGGACGCTTATTTCGCCGCGTTAGCTCAAAATTACGAAACGAAGCGGGACATGTTGATCCGGATTCTGGAGAAAGTGGGCTTCCACTGCTACACTCCCAACGGCGCATACTACGTAATGTGCGATGCCAGTGACCTGGGCTTTAAAGACGACATTACGCTTTGCCGGCACCTGATTGAAGAAATCGGCATTGCCGCAGTCCCCGGGTCCAGTTTCTTCTCGGAACCGGGCGCGGGATCCAACCTGGTGCGCTTTTGCTTCGCCAAGAAGAGCGAGACCCTGGAAGCGGCGGCGGAAAAGCTACAGCGGCTTTGCTGAAATCCGGCAACAGAAGCCGATCACAGATTTTCGCTGCTAGCCAGTTCCAGCCATTTCAGCTTGATCCGGTCGGCGGCCACATGGGCAAGATCGTACTGCGCCTGTTGCACAAGCCAGCTTTCGGCGCTCCACCAAATACCTTCGATAGCCTCACGGCCATTTCCGGGGAAATTCCGCGCTTCCCGTTGACCACTTCCGATAACGTGGTGCGGGTCACTCCGAGACTTTTGGAGCGGCGGAATATCCGAATAGTCGATCTCGGCATCCTTCATGCGGCCGACCCTCGCCAGGTCGCTTTTGATAGATTTTTTGCTCACGTCGTACCTGCGTGGGGCTGATAGATAGAATAAGCCGTTATGAGCGACCTTCGCCTCAGTCTAAGGATGCTGGCAAAAAGTCCCGGCTCCACGCTCCTTATCGTAGGATTGCTCGCGCTGGGAATCGGCGCAAGCACCGTTATTTTTAGTTTGTTCGATGCTGTCCTGCTGCGGCGGCTCCCGGTACGCCAGCCCGAAGAATTGGTGAGAATCGCGCAACCGATGGCCAGATTCGCCAGCCAGAGCAATTTCCCACATGTCTTTTACGAGGCGCTGCGGAATCGCTCCAGCAGTTTGACGGCTTTCGGAGAGACCGGCGAATTTCAGCACTTCGGGATGACTGATCCGGAACCCGCGGAACAGATCACCGTGCGTGCCGTTACCCCCGAATTCTTCGACGCGTTAGGAGCACCGCCGTTATATGGCCGCGCCCTCAAGGCCGACGATGCAGAACGTAAGTCCGGCCTGCCTCCAGCCGTGTTGAGCTATGGTTTCTGGCGCCGGCGATTCCATGGCGATCCGCAAGTGGTTCACGGGCGTACCATCCTGGTGAACAAGCAGCGCCTTTCGATCGTGGGCGTGATGCCTCGCGAATTCAATGGACTCTCGGCCGATACGGCGCCGGATGTACGGA
>DATHIZ010000325.1:0-25331 GCA_035316385.1 Bryobacteraceae bacterium
CTGCAGCGCGGGGGCCAAGCCGAACAGGAGCGTCGTTGAAAGAACAGCGGTCAGAGTAAAGCACAGTACGGCCGCGTTCGGGTGAAGCGCCGTGTTCAAAGGTATATCGAAAGCCGGATGCCAGGCGCTAAAGAGACTGCAAGCGCCGAACGCAAGGAGCAACCCCAATACTCCGCCGCTGACGGACAGCAGCAGACTTTCGGTCATAAGCTGCCGCAAGAGCTGACGGCGGCTGGCGCCCAGGGCCAAACGGATGCCGATTTCGCGGCGCCGGTCAGAGGCACGGGCAAGCAGCATGCCCGCCAGATTGACGCAAGCGAGCAGAAGGCCCAAGCCCGCCACGCTCATCAGAACGATGCCGAAGCTGGTCACGGGTCCGCGCAACGACTGGCCGATCAGACCGGGGCGAGACAAGTGAATCCGCACCTTGCCGGAGACCTCATTCGGAAAATCGCGGGCAAGTTGGGCGGTGATCTGATCCAGATTCGCTTCGGCCTGAGCAGGTGACACCGCTGCTTTCCGGCGGCCCAAGATCCAAATATTTTGCGAAGTTCGCGAGCGCATCCAGTTGTGACCAGGCTCTATCCGCGAGCTCATACTCATGGGAATCCAATAGTCCGCGGCGACAAGCAACTCGGTTCCCGTGAACGCCGGAGCCGCCACGCCGATGACTGTGAACGGATAGCCGTTGATCTTCAGAGATCTACCGATCACGTTCGGATCGCCGGCAAAGCGGATCTGCCAGCAATGGTGGCTGAGGACCACTACCGGGTGCGCGCCGGGCTTATCGTCTTCTTGCGGTCCGAAGAAGCGGCCGAACAAAGGTTGGACACCAAGCAGTTCGAAATAATTGCCGGTTGCTTCATAGCCCCAAGCGCGAAAATTGTCGCGCGGTTGAAGACTTATGCTGGCGGGAAGAAGACGGTGAGCCGCCAAACTGGAAAAAGCCGTGTTGCGGTCGCGAAAGTCGACATAATTCGGATACGTATTATTGGCCGTATTGCCCCAGTTGACGGCGTCTACCTGCCGCGGATCATGCACCGGCAGCGAACGCAGCAGGATATTTTCGATGAACGTGAATACCGTGGTGTTCGCCCCGATACCGGCGGCGAGAGTAATCACAGCGACCGTGGCAAACAGAGGGGTGCGGCGCAGCATGCGAATGGCGTAAGTGAGATCGCGCGCAATGTTCTCGATGAAGCCAATCCCGCGGGTATCCCGGCATTCTTCTTTATAGAGCGACAAGGAGCCGATCAAGCGTTGCGCGGCGAATTTTGCCTCGGCGGGCGGCATGCCGGCGCGTATGTTACTTTCGATCTCTTGCTCCAGATGGTATTGAAGCTCGTTAGCAAGGTCGATTTCGGCCCGGCGGCCGCGGAAGAGCGATCGGAGTGAGTTCTGAAATTGAATAAACCAGCTCATGATGGCGCTCCTAAATGGACTCGATCACCAATCCGATCGCGCTCGAGAGGCGCTGCCAATTGTCGAGTTCGGATTTAAGCTGTTTACGTCCGGAGGCAGTCAACGAATAAAACTTCGCGCGGCGGTTGTTCTCCGAGTCCTTCCATTCCCCTTTCACCCAGCCCTGGTGTTCCAGACGATGAAGCGCGGGATAGAGCGACCCTTGCTGAACTTGTAAGACATCTTTAGACACCTGGACGATGCGCTTGGCGACGGCCCACCCATTCATCGGCTCCAGCGAGATGGTTTTCAGAATCAGCAGATCAAGCGTGCCCTGTACAAGATCAGTCGGTTTACCCAAGGGAAAGCTCCTCTCGACTATCTACAATACCGCATTGTTTGTAGATAATCAAGAGGAGCAGGCGGCCGCCGTTAGTGGAGCATTTCGACCTTGGTAACTGTGAGAGTTTTGCCATCGGACGATAAATCGCCAGTGACTTTGACGTTGTGCCCGGCGTGCGCCGATAGATCGGCGAGATTCTGATTTGCGATGGCGTACAGGTTGCCGCCGCTCACGAACACGAACTTGCTGCCCGCTTTCGCGCATTCCAAGGCGCAATCGCGGGCGTCGATCTTTTTCCCGGAATGGGGCATTCCGCTATGATCGGCTCCGCACATATCATCAGAGATAGTTCCGGTAAGCGTCGTAGTGGCGGCCGTCAGGCTAAGGCCTCCCGCTAAAAGGCACACAGCCCCCTTAAGCAAAAGCGTCATTTTCATTGGTTCATTGTCTCCTTCGTTTGCGGGCTGCCGGCACCCCACTTTACAAGGATGCCGAGCAGATTTTTATTGGGATCGAACTTTGCGTGAATGACTACGCGGTCACCGACCTTGAGGTCTTTCAGCGAGGACTGCGCAGCGCCATGGGTGAACTTAGTGGACGAATCGAGCAGTACGGTGATCGATTTGTGTTGGATGGTTTCGACTGTAACGGACGTCTTGGAAACGGCGCTTACTGTTCCCATGACGTGCTCCATGCCTTCATGCGCGAACAATAGCGCACTCAGCAGGACCGCCAGGCAAATAATTCGGTTGTACATCTACTTCTCCTTAGTGAGTTGATGGTTGAGGGGATTGGCCTTTTAAGAACTGTTCTTCCTGTTGTTCTTCTTCCCGTTCGTGCGGGCCTTTGGGATTTGATTTTTCCATGTTTTGCAACTCAGCCGGTGAGAGGCTGGGTAAATGACGGATAAAGCGGACCAGCTTCCAGGAATCCTGTTCTCCGCCGTGAGCGGAACCCCAGGCGGGCATGCCGCTGAGCCGGACGCCGTTCTGGACGATATAGAAGAGTTCGCCGTCAGTCTTGTTTTGCGTCACTCGCTGGGTCATGTCCGGGGCATTGGGATACAGTTGCTGCCCCATCCCAGCTTGACCTTTACCATCGTTGCCGTGGCATGAGGCACAATGATCCGCCCAGTGCGCCCGGGCCTGGTCCAAGACCTCGGAACTATCGGAAACGGGATTTACTGCATGCTTCATTTCTTCCGGAACAGCCGCCGCCCTGGCCTGCCGGGCCACCCAAGCCTCAATAGCCGTAGCCGGAGCATTGACGCTGAAGCCATCGGCGGACTTGAGCAAAACGACGGCAAGCGCCAGCATGATTGCGGCGGCGGTTACCAGACCTGCAAAAAACCAAAAAATGGAACGCATGAACGGCTCCCAGGCGAACTTTCCTTTATTTATAGTTAGAGCTGGCTGGGCACAAGTGTGCTCACAGCGTTGGTCCACTGTAGATCAAAAGTGCGGAAAGTTCAGATGCGGAGAACAGCCAGGGAGCGGGAAAGCGGCTTGTCAGGAGGAAGCTCGCGCTCCGGCGGCGTGAAAGGCCCCTGTCGCAGCCGGCCAGACAGAAGGGACTGAGCTGGCAAGAATACGGCGGTGAACGAGGAAGGTGCGGCCAAAGTTTTAGCCACATCCGGGCTGGCTTCGGCACTGATAGAACCGGACTGCCGGTGATCGCAGCGCGAACTGCCATCATCGCTTGCCGGCGACTCGTGATGACAATGGGCCGAGTGCTTTATACAAGCGCTTTGAGAAACCGAGGCAAGACACAGGGCATAGCACTGGCTGTTTGCGAGAATAGCGGCGATTCCCAACAACGCGACGGTGTGGAACCAGCGGGGCATGTCTTCCTAAGTTACAAGTAGCACGATCCGTCTCGGGGCGGCAATAGTTGGGCCCGCGTACGATATCGCGCGGTTTGTAGATAATCAAACGGAGGAGCAGTTCTTGTATTGTTCCAAAATGGACGCACTCGTCCCATTACCGAACGCCTTAGCGAACGTCAGCGAACGCTGACGCGCTTGGCCCTGTGGCTGCAATGCCGTTTATACTCCGGCTGACTGTGCTGGACCCAACACAAGCCCTTCGCAATGAATGAGTTCCACCTCGGATGCGATACTTAGAGAATGCTGCGTAACGACCTGATCGACGGCAGCGGATACTCGCTACCAGAAGTAAACCGGACCGTTGGGACTTCCCATGCCGGCTTCTGGAAACGCATGCTCGCCTTCGCGGGCCCTGCTTACCTAGTCAGTGTCGGTTACATGGACCCGGGCAATTGGGCCACCGATCTCGAAGGCGGAGCACGTTTTGGGTACCGGCTGCTGTGGGTGCTGGTGGTTTCCAACTTGATGGCGCTGCTGCTGCAGACGTTGAGTTCGCGCCTGGGTATAGTCAGCCGCCGCGATCTGGCGCAGGCGTGCCGCGACGAATATCCGCGCCCGGTTGCCTATGTGCTTTGGATATTGTGCGAGCTGGCAATTGTGGCGTGCGATCTGGCGGAAGTGCTGGGCGCGGCCATTGGTCTTAACCTGCTGTTTCATTTGCCGCTGCTGATCGGGGTGCTGGTGACCGCAGCCGATACCCTGCTAGTGCTTTGGTTTACCCGGCTCGGCATCCGCGTCATCGAAGCATTCGTTTTGGTGCTTATCGCGACCATAGCGGGTTGCTTCGCCTTTGAGATTTTTCTTGCCAAGCCGCAGATTGGCGAAGTGGTCACCGGGCTGGTTCCGCACCTCAATTCCTCGAGCATCTACATCGCGGTCGCCATCTTTGGCGCAACCGTGATGCCGCATAATCTATATCTCCACTCAGCGCTGGTGCAAACCCGGCGGATCGGGGAAACGCATGACGAAGTAACGCAGGCCTGCCGCTTCAACCTGCTGGATTCAACCTTGGCTCTTAACGGGGCTCTCTTTGTGAATGCGGCCATCCTGATCATGTCCGCAGCCGTTTTTTTCAAGCACAATATCGTAGTTACGCAAATTGAGCAGGCACATCAACTGCTTGCTCCTTTGCTGGGCACGACGGCAGCGAGCGTGCTGTTCGGCGCGGCGCTCCTGTGCTCGGGTCAATCGTCTACGTTCACAGGAACAATGGCCGGACAGATTGTGATGGAAGGCTTTCTGCGCTTTCGCATCCAAGCGTGGCTGCGTCGCGCCATTACGCGCGGCCTGGCTATTATTCCGGCGGTCATTACCATTTATATTGCAGGAGACTTGGGCACCTACAAGCTGATCATCTTCAGCCAGGTGATTTTGAACCTGCAGCTGCCTTTCGCGGTTATTCCGCTGGTTTATTTCACCAGCGACCGCAAGCGCATGGGCAAGTTCGCAAGCAACGTCTGGGTGCAGATCGGGGCGTGGGCGTGCGCCATTTTCATAGTGGGCCTTAACGTCTGGCTGCTGCTCGAGCAGTCTAGCGAGTGGGTAGCCCAGAGCGGAGCCTACCGGCCAGTGGTGCTTACGGCCGTAATCGCCGGCGGCATCGGATTTCTCACTTTGCTTGGAGTGGTTGGCTACTGGCCCTGGCTGCGGCGGCGGCATCATATTCCAGTGAGCGCTGAACCGGTTTCGGTCAATCTAGCCGACAATCCGGACGAACCCGCTATTCCGGTATTGCGCACCACCACCTACTCGCGCATTTTGGTCCCGCTGGACCACAGTATTTCCGATCACGAAGCCCTCACTAACGCGCTGGCCCTGGCGCGCACGCATGGGGCGCGAATTATTCTGCTGCACGTTGAGGAAGGCGTGACCAGCCAGATGTTCGGCTCGCTGGCGTCGACGGCTGAGATCACCGAAGGCCAGAAATATCTCGCCAATCTCGTGGCGGCTTTACGCGCACAACACGTCGGCGTCGACGTGGTGGTCCGGCATGGCAGCAACCCCGCCCACGAAATTGTAGCCGCCGTCCGCGATCTTGCTCCCGATCTGCTGGTGATGGCCGGACATGGGCACAGCGGATTGAAGGACCTGATTTTCGGCACGACGATCAACGCCGTGCGGCACCGCGTCAAAGTGCCAATGCTCATCGTCAGCAAGACTTAGACAGTAATGGCGGATCTTTCAAAAGGCAGAATTCTGGTCACCGGCGGGGCCGGTTTCATTGGCAGCGCGCTCATCTGGGAACTCAACCGCCGGGGCTTCACGAACATTCTGGTCAGCGATTCACTGGCCCAAGACGAAAAGTGGAAGAACCTGGTCCCGCTGCAGTTTTCCGACTATCTGGAGGGCGACGACTTGCTCGCGCGCTTGTCGGCCACACCGCACGCGTTTGAAGATATCCGGACCATTTTTCACCTGGGAGGCTGCTCCGCCACCACTGAGACCAACGCGGGCTATCTGATCCGCAACAATTTCGAATACACCAAAATGCTTGCGCTCTTTGCGCTCGAAGCAAGCCGGCGATTTGTCTATGCTTCCTCAGCAGCCACGTACGGCAATATTGCCGAGGGCGTTCCGGAAACTGTACCGCTTTCCATGCTTCGTCCGCTAAATATGTACGGGTATTCAAAGCATTTGTTTGATTGCTATGCGGAGCGCTCCGGGATACTTCCGCGCCTTACCGGTTTGAAATACTTCAACGTATTCGGCCCCAATGAACACCATAAAGGGGATATGCGCAGCGTGGTGCTGAAGGCGTTTCACCAGATTCAGGACACAGGATCGGCACTGCTGTTCAAGAGCTACAAACCGGAGTATCCGGATGGCGGGCAGAAGCGCGACTTCCTCTACGTGAAAGATGCCGTTGCCGCCACCATTTTTCTAGCCGAACAGGTGGACGGCGGCGGACTTTTCAACCTCGGATCAGGCGAGCCGAATACGTGGCTATCCTTGGTAAACCCGATCTTCGCGGCGCTTGGCCGCAAACCCGAGATTCAGTTTATCGAGATGCCGGACGGATTGCGGTCTAAGTATCAATATTTCACCAGCGCCGACACCGGCAAGCTGCGGTCCGCCGGTTTTGACAGGCAGATTACACCGCTGGCCGATGCCGTTACCGATTACGTCATGAACTACTTGATACCGGGCCGGTATTTGGGTGATGAAGGTTAGCCTGCAGCCAGGCCGCGCAGATTCCAGCCGCAGATGCGGCTGGCTTCGAACTTATCTCCATCCGGCCCGGGCCAGTGGGTTTCCAGGCTGACGGAGCCTTTATACCCGTCGGCAAGCAGGGCGGCCATTTGCTCTTTCCACTTGACGTGGCGCGTGCCCAGCGGGCCCCAGACAGGTCTATCGCCCTCCATGTGGCAGTCTTTGGCGTGCACATGGGCAATCCGGTCCTTGGGCAGCAGCGAATAGCCACCGGGATACGGATCTTCACCCGCCACCAGTGCGTTGGCCGGATCCCACACGACCTGCAGATGCCGGTTGGGAACGAAGTCCAGGATACGGGCGGTTTCTGCGGCAGTACCGACGTTGCAAGCATGCTCATTCTCAAGCCCGATGATCAGGTCTTCCCGCTCGGCCAGTTTGGCCAGTTGCGCGAGCGCAGCCACGATGGCGTCATGGCATAACTCCGGATGAACCGTGCGCCAGTAGGAGAAGACACGCACGATGGGCGCGCTGAAAAACTTGGCTACGGCAAGGGCGTGTTCGGTCAGGCGGGGTTGATCGTCGAAGGTATGCTTCGAAGCAAAAGCATCGTGCTGGAAGCGGCTGTCGAGCTCGGGTCCGTTCGGTAATACGCACTTCAGCAGGGGCGAAGCGATGGAGACCACGGGCAGTCCCGCTTCTTCGAGAGCCGCCTTGGTCCGCTTTAATTCTTCCTGGCTCAAATCGAGGATGTTCTTGCCGTCGACCACGCGCAATTCAGCGGCGGTCATGCCGATCTCTTTCATGGCCGGAATCGCAAGAGCCAAGGTGGGCGAGAATTCATCCGTGATGGCCGCGATTGGTAGTTGAGGTTCAAAAGTCTGCATCATTGTCTAATCTAAGGTTTCTTTGCCGAGAGCTTCTTTATACTTAGGATATGTTCTTTCGTCGTGAGCGGACTCGAATTCCGGCCTTTGCTGAACGTGTGGAGCTATTGTCCCGGGCGGGATTTGCGATCAGCAAGCTGCCGGACGGGCGCGTGAAAGTGATCAAGGGCGATATCGCCGCCACTATTGGTGACGAAGGAAAAAATCAACCTTCCATAGAAAAGGCTGGTATCCTGATCGGCGATGAGATAGGGGTTCTGCTCAGCAGTGGCTATCAAATGTTTTTCGAAACGCCTTCCGGCAAGCGGACACCTGCCATGGCCGAACAACTCAGGGCGCTTCACCAGTTTGAAGACGACGTTAAAGACGCGTTGGATCTGACGAACCTCTACAATACTTCGTTAGGCACGACTAGCGCCAAACACATGTACGACCGAGTGACGAAGCGCGACTCGGGAGACCAGCCTAAGCCCTGGACGAAAAAGACCCTACTTGCGGCCGGTAAGGTTTAGGACCCGGCGCATCTCCGTGAACGAGACGGCGCCATACACATCGCTCAACTCAAGAACGAAGGGTTGCACGGTAATCTTGCGCGCGTCCGCGGTCTTCCCTGCCCGATCGAGAGCGCCAGCCAACATGGCTTTGGCACGGACGTCGGTTCCGCTCGAAGCGTCCACGACCTGCTGCCAAATCTGGGCCGATTCAGCATAGTGTCCGCCCAAAAAGAATCCGTAACCCAACAAGGGCCGCTTTGATTGCTCACTGGCGCCAGGTATCCCGTCTATTTTTTTGCGCCACTCCTCCGCTGGAGTGTTAGCCGCGGCCAGCAAGGTTGCGATCGTCGAAAATGAGCTAGGAGTGGCGCTGGCCTGCGCCGCCGTTTTCTGCGCTCCCGCGTAATCTTTATCCATCAGACGCCAGATAGCGGCTTCGCTCAACGCCAGAGTAGCCATATTTTTGTTGGGAAATTGAGTAGTTTCCATCGCCGCGATCGCTTTGGCGCGTTCGCCAGCCGCGGCTTGCCAGGTAGCACGGAGCACGGGCCGCAGATCGGCATTAGACACCGATCCGACGAAGCGCTCCACTGCGGCGTTGGCTCCCGCAACATCCCCTTGCAATAGCAGGCAACTCGCCAGTTCGGGCAGAGAGGCCGGATTCTTGTCCAGGCGAAGCAGGATTTTATGGGCATCCGCCAGCCGGTTGGCGCCTAGCAGCGCCATCGCCAACTGGTTCTGCAGATTTTCATTGGCCGGGTTCAGCTGAAGCGCCTGCTTTAAGATGGCCTCGCCGCCGTTGACGTCACCCAGGAGAAAGCGGCTGTTGCCCAGAACCGCCAGCGCTTCCATGTCGTTCGGAGCCACGGTTAGAACGGCTTGCGCCGCCTTTACCTGATCGGCGGTAGTAGAACGTTTCAGGCGGGTTACGAGCAGATCGAATTTTGCCCGGTCATACGGGGTGAATGCGTCTCGATGTTTTTCGGCCTGGTCCAGAAATGGCTTGGCGTTCTGCTCGCCGGAGGGACCAATCATGTCCAGCATGGCTATAAACGCCAGACCGAAGGAAGGATCGACGCCGGCTGCCCGGCCAAACAACTGAAACCGGTTCTGCGGATTGGCTTCCGCAGCCGCCCCGGCAAAGGACTGAAGCGCGGCGATATTCTTCGTAGCGAAGTCGTTCGCGCTGCCGTCGATGCGTTTAGCCAGGGCATTCAGGGCCGGAATGATTTCGGCCGTGGAGGGGGCGTCGACATTATTAACGCTGATTGTTTTCTGTGTAGCGGCATTGACGATTGTCGCTTCGACGTGAATCTTCCCCTGGCGGCTCTCGACGGTGGTACGCATGATCTGGTTCGCACCGTTCTGGGTAGCGTTCGCTTCAGCGGCCACGCCGGCGGGAAAGAGCAGCCGCGCGGTCATGAGGTCCTGCTGCAGAACGATGGGCACGCCGATCTTCAACCAGTCAGAAGACGGATCATTGACAAGCACGTTCGCCGGCAGAATCGCCAGCCGCTGCACCATCTTATCTTCTTTCCGGGCACAGCCTATGGAACTTAAAACGCTCGCGGCCAGCAAGGGAATCAGCAGAGCAAGGAAACGGGATGTGAGACGCAGAATATCCTCTACAACGGTTTAGGATTGTCGATCAGGAGCTGTTTGAAAGCGGGATCGGTTTTCAGCGCCGCAAATTCCGGTATGTCGGGAATTTTTTCGCGGTCCTTAACCCCTTCCTCCAGCGCCTTACGCAAGTAGATTAGCGCACGCTCACTTGCACCCGCTTTGGCGTACATTTTAGCCAGGTATAAATGGAAGGTGGCGCGCTCCTCCACGCTCCGCTCCATCATCAGCGTGCCGAAGCTGCTGCGACGTTCGAAGACATCCGGGTCGATCTGCATGGCGCGCTGGTAACACTCCGCCGCCCGCTTATAATCTTTTCGGCCAAAGTAGGCGGTGCCGAGATTCGAGTAAATGGAAGCGCTCGGCGGAGAGAGGTGCAACGCGCGTTTGTAATAGCCAATCGCCCGGCGGAAATTCTTTCGCGAGTAGTACACAGTGCCCAGATTGTTGATGGCTTCCGGATATTTCTTATCCAGCTTTATGGAGCGTTCATAGCTTTTCTTCGCTAGATCGAGAAGCAGTAACTGGTGAAAGGCAATGCCGATCTTGTTTGCGAGCACGGCCGAATTGGCGGGGCCTTCGCGATACATGTCGATGGCTTCGCGATACATCTTGCGAGCCATGTAGATGTCGCCGCGAGTCTCCGGAGAAATCTGCGGTTTGGCAGGCGTAGCAACCGGCGCGGGAACATCGCCACCGGGCGCGCGAAAAGTACTGGCTGGAATTGAAAACGGTTGTTGGCCGGCGCCAGGCTCCACGGGGAACCCCGCGGCGAAAGAGCCGGCAAGAAAGAACGCAATAGCAGTGGAAAAAGAGAGCACGATCTTCCTCCCTCAATTTTTCTCTACTATATACCTTTTAGACAGGCAGCGCTTGGGAATCAGCCGGATTAGATTCGCAGCGCTACTTGAAGACGCCTTTTAGTTTGTCGAAAAAGCCCTTTTTCTCTCTTGGCCTATTGTTCTGCTGCTGCTGCTGCGAAGACGCATCGGCCGCCCTTTCGGAAGGCGCGTTCGGCAAGGCGAGGACTGGAGGATTGGACTGGCCATTGGGTAGTCTCGGTTGGATGTGGGGTGAACTGTTGGCCTGACCATTCACCGTAGGCGGAGTGCCCGGCAAACCATCGCCGGTCATCGGAGGCGCCAGGGGCAGCGTTTGATTCCAGTGAGCTAATTCGGAAGCAGCGCCCATGTGCATCGGGCAAAACTGAACAGGCTGAGTACCCTGCAGATAATATTCCGTCCGCACCAGCAAAGGGGGGCAAGCGTTGGTCGCCAAGTCGCCGCTGCCGATATCAACCTGGACGGAAACCACTCCATCCGGGGCCTCGAATTGGGTGACATCACGATAGGCACGATGCTGATGCGCGCGCTTCATGAAACCGGTCCAGATGGGCAGGGCCGCTTTCGCGCCTTCGAGTTTAATGTCCTGGTAGTCGTCCAGACCTACCCAGACGATGCAAAGCAATTTGGAGGTGAAGCCCGCAAACCAGGCATCATGCGAAGTACCAGTCTTACCCGCAGCCGGCAGTGTGAAGCCGCGCGAACGCACACCCGCGCCGGTTCCCGCGCGCAGAACATCCTGCATGAGGCTTACCACCAGGAAATTGACCCGAGGATCGAGCACTTTCTTGGTCCGCAGCTCCGAGTTCCAAACATCGTTTCCGGATTTATCCACGATATGGGAAATCATGCGAGGCTGCACCAGCATGCCCTTGTTGGCAAAAACCGTGTAGGCGCCGGCCATCTCGAGGGGAGTGACAGTATAGGCACCCAAGGCCATGGACGGAGTTGGACGTACATCCGCCAGCCCGGCTTTGTGCGCCAAATCCGCCACGGCGCCATAACCAGCCTTTTCAGCGACCTCAATCGCCGGCACGTTCAGAGACTTCATGAAAGCCGTCTGCAGGGTGACGTCGCCCTGCCAGTCATTCTTGTGAAAGTCAGTGGGCTCGTAATCCTTGCCGTTCCAGAAAAACGTTCTTGGCTGGTCTTCCACAGTAGAAGTGGCCGTCATGCGATTGGGCGAATCCCAGAGGCCAGTGTTCAGGGCGGCGGCGTAGACGAACGGCTTAAAAACACTGCCGGAGGGGCGCTTGGCCACGGCATGATTCAACTGGCTCATGCCGTAGTTTCTACCGCCGATCAACGCCTTGACTTCTCCGGTGCGCGGATCGAGACAGACAAGCGCCACTTGCGGCTCATCGATGGGGCCGCTATGACGTTTGGCGAGAATGGCCTCTATTTCCTTCATGCCATCCGCCACGGCGCCGGCCGCGTCGCGCTGCAGATCGGGATCGAGCGTTGTGTAGATCTTCGAACCGGACCCCAGAAAATCGTGGTCTTGAAACTGATCGGCCAGCTGCTCATTGACCAAATCCACAAAGTAAGGAGCGTCAGTGGTTTCGATGCCTTGCCGCGAGACTACCATCGGCGCGTTGAGCGCGGACTGATAGCTGGATTGGGAAATATAGCCGCTATCCAGCATCTGCTTCAGTACGACGTTCCGGCGCGCTTTGGCGCGTTCGGGCCAGCGGACAGGATTGCGGTAACTCGGCCGCTGGATGAGGGCGGCGAGGGTAGCCGCTTCCGGCAACGTCAACTGACGAATGTCTTTTCCAAAGTAAGTTTGCGACGCTTCACCGAAGCCGCGAATGGCAAAGGAGCCGCGCTGGCCCAGATTCACCTCATTGATGTAGTATTCCAGGATCTTTTGCTTTGTGAGCTTTTGTTCGAGGTGAATCGTAATCATCAGCTCGGCGAACTTGCGCGTCCAGCGTTTGCCGCCGTCGAGCCAGAGGTTCTTGGCAAGCTGCTGCGTGATAGTGGAAGCGCCCTGGTCTTTGCGGTGGTCTCTGAGATCTATGAAAATTGCACGTGCAATACCGATGGGATCAACGCCGGAGTGCTGGAAGAAGCGCCGGTCTTCAATGGAGATGACGGCCTGCACCAGAACGGGCGGGATATCTTCATAGCGGACCAAGCGCCGCTTTTCCCGATTCTTGTCATATAGCGTACTTAACAGCGCCGGTTCGAGCGTGTACTCGGTGCGCTCTGAGTTGTCACTCAAGGCAATGATGGACGAGAGTTTGCCATCGTGAAAGCGCAACACGCCCGGTTCAGCGGTGGTGGATGAACGATCGCCCGGGAAGATTTCGACACCATCCGGCCGCAGGTGGTACCAACCCATGGGATTCGTGCGGGCGTCTTCGCCATAGCCGCTTTCACGCAGCCGATACACCAGTTGCGCGCGCGTGCCGGGGTCGCCCACCGCGACCGATTGGGGCGCAGCGAACAGAACGGAGGTATCGGGAAAGACTCCTTGTTTAAGTCTTTCGTCAGTGACGCGTGAATACCAGAGGTAGCTTACGACTAGAAAGGTGAAGACAACGCCCGCAAAACCGGCAATCCCATAAAAGAGAAACTTGCTGATGCGGGCCGCAACTGGGCTGGGGCCGCGGCGACGCTGCACGGCCCTAGGGACTTTTATGCGTACGGGCAAATCTCTAACCTGGGATTCGACAAGTTAATCGTGAACTTCAAGAGCTTGGACGCCCGATCGCTAGCCTAGTTACTGGCCGGTTGTCTATCTGCGAGCTGGATAATTCGATTCTAGCTCTTTCCAGATGTTGTCGTCGTGGGGCTGCCAGTCAGGAGCCTGACGCCCGGTGATTTGCAGTTCATCAATACTGAGCGTACCGTGGCCATACGGACAGATCCACTCGGTGCGGGGCCGTCCGAAGATGACCATGTTGCCCCAGGAGCCTGCGGGAAGGGGCATAATGAGCTTCCGCAAACAGCTCCGGCAACGCCGTTTCTGATCCCAAATGATCGCGAACAACATGCCGGCTCCCGCCAGGAAAAGTCCTATCACCAGAAAGGTGAACAACATATCGTTGAGGAATAACGCCCGCTGCGGTCCAAACTTAGGGACAGGAGCGGGCGGGAGAGGATAATAACGCAGAGCGGCTTGCAAGCCCAACCAAACACCCGCGCCGAGCAAAAGCTTCGCGGCAAAATAAAGCCAGTACTTCACGTCTCTCATTTGGATTCCTCCATCCCCGGAAGCGTTCCAGCAATTCGGAGACCATTAGCTGCGAACCAGGTTCTTGGCCAGAAACAACAAATTGGCAGGGCGCTCAGCCAGGCGCCGCATAAAGTACGGATACCAAGCGTTCCCGTATGGGACGTAGAGCCGCAGGCGAAAACCTTGCGAGACGAGTTCGCGTTGCAAATCACGGCGAATGCCATAGAGCATCTGAAATTCAAAACGCTCAGGGGAGATTCTTTGTTCCCTGATATGACGTACCGCATCGCGAATTATGTTCTCATCGTGACTGGCAATCGCCGGATAAATTCCGTCGGCCAGCAGGAATTTCATAAGTTTGACGTAATTGGAATCGACGTCAGCTTTTCGGGCGAAAGCAACTGAAGGCGGCTCATGGTAGGCTCCCTTACAAAGACGGACTGGAATGCCACGGCTGGAGAGCATTTTTATGTCCGTTTCGCTTCGAAAGAGATAAGCCTGTATGACGGCCCGCACATGCCCTTCGAAGCGGTCCTGGATTTGCGTAACCAAATGCAAAGTGCGGTCTGTATAGGCGCTGGATTCCATGTCGACCTCTACACAGGTCGCCATGCCGCGGGCACGCTCCGCCAGGACCATGACGTTGTTCTGGCAGGCGGCTTCTGAAAAATCGAGTCCAAACTGAGTCAACTTGATGGAAACGCTGGCGGATAGGCCGGCGCTCCGGATTTCGTCCAATGCGGCTAGATAGGCGCTGGTGGAGACTGCGGCGTCTTCGAGCGATGCGACGTTTTCACCAAGGCAATCGAGGGTGCCCAGTATGTGCTGTTTGGAAAGGGACTGGAGGACGGCAATGCCTTCCTTCAGAGTGGAGCCGGCGACGAAGCGGGACGTGATTCTATGCGAGGAGGGTGAATTCTCCAACCAATGGCGAAGCCAAGTCTGTTCCGAAAGGTACAGGAGCGAGCGGCGCAACATGTCAGGCGAACGTGATGCTTCGGCAGCCTCCCCTTTAAACTATATCGGCTCAATGAAAAGCAACGTTCTATGCAAAAAACGCGTGACTGCCGATCGCCAAACCCGTCCCCAGGATGGCTCCCGCAACGACATCACTGAGAAAATGCATTCCCAGCAGAATGCGCGAGGCCGCAATGCTCAACGCGCAGAAAAGCAGCGCGGGCAGGAGCGCAGGATAGAATTCGCCCAGGGAGATGGCCACGGAAAATGCGGTAATGGTGTGGCCAGACGGGAAGGAGAAGCGGTCCGGCGGCAGCAAGGTAGCCCAGCAGTGCGGCTCAACCTCACAGGGACGCTTGCGGCCCGAGAGCTTCTTGAGCGAGGTAAAGACGCCCACGCCAACCGCGGCGCCTGAGCCGGCTGACGCAATTGCGGTAAGGCGGTCAGCACCGCCAAAGAGTAAGATAGATAAACCAGTGAGGTACCAGATCCAGCCGTCGCCCGCGCGCGTTGCCGCAATGGCCCAGAGCCGGATCCACTTGGGCGCAGGCCATTTGTTGACCTTGCGCATCAAGCGGTGGTCGCGCACGGATATAAACTGCAGCATGGTCTGATGGGCCGTCATGCAGCCCCCTCAGTTAACCATTTTACGAGATTCGGCATCGTTCCACATACTCTCTGCCTTCTTTGTACGAGAAAGGTATTACATCCCAGTGACGGTTTGACAAAACCTGCATGAAGGCTGCCGTTTTCTCGAAATCATCGCCATGGGGACACTAGGATAGGAGTTGCAGACGACACAAACGCTAGATCTTATCTACTTTGACGCGGGCGGGGGTCACCGCAGCGCGGCTCTGGCGCTACAGGCTGTCATCGCAAACCAGGGCCGGGATTGGAACGTCCGGCTGGTGAACCTGCAAGAAGTATTGGATTCGTTGGATGTATTCCGCAAGCTGACAGGCATACGGCTGGAAGATACGTACAATCTGGCGCTGGCGAAAGGCTGGACGCTGGGGTCGACGTACCTATTACCGTTGATGCATGGAATCATACGAGCCTACCATCCAGCACAGGTCAAACTGCTGAGTGCCTACTGGAAGCTCCAGCGGCCCGACATGGTGGTTTCGCTGGTGCCGAATTTCAACCGGGCACTATTCGAGAGTCTGGCAGAGGCGCGGCCGGGCGTTCCGCTGGTGACCATTTTGACCGATTTTGCCGATTATCCGCCGCACTTCTGGATGGAAAAACAGGCGCAATACCTGATTTGCGGGACCGAGCGAGCAGCCCAACAAGCGCTGGCGCTCGGGTATCCGCATCCGCGAGTTTTTCGTACCAGCGGGATGATACTGCGACCGCAGTTTTATGAACCGCCCGCGTGCGACCGCCCTACCGGCCGGGCTCAACTGGGACTGGATCCGAACCGGACGACCGGGCTGGTGCTGTTCGGCGGTGAAGGATCGAACGTCATGCTACCGATTGCGGAGCGGCTTGGCAACAGTTTGATCGATCTGCAACTGATCCTGTTGTGCGGGCGCAATGAAAGCCTGCGAACGCGGCTAGGGAAGATGAAAACCCGCAACAAGATTGTGACCGAGGGTTTCACGAAAGAGATTCCGCGATACATGCAACTGGGTGATTTCTTTATCGGCAAGCCTGGACCCGGGAGTATTTCCGAATCGGTGCAGATGCATCTGCCGGTGATTGTGGAACGGAATTCCTGGACGCTGCCACAGGAGCGGTACAACGCAGATTGGGTGCAGGAGCAGGGCGTGGGGATTGTTTTGGAGAATTTCCGGGGAATCGAGAGCGCCGTCCAGGAGATGTTGACCGGTGGGCGGTTGCGCGCCATGCGGGAAAAGGCCGCGGCCATGAAGAACCGGGCAGTGTTTGAGATTCCTCCGATTTTGGAGGGTATTTTAGAGGCGAAGCTTGCTGACAAGGTGCCGCTCCGCAAGAGTGCGGAAACGGCACCGCGGCACCGCACCGCGTAACTGCAGGCCGGCTGCCTAAAAATTGGCGGCTTGCCGGACGGAAGGGGCCAGCGGTCCAAAGTGTTTTATGAAAACCAGGGCGATGGTGCCTCGCAGGCGCGCCGTTGCCCCGTTCTCCCCGGCGAGCAAGATGGTAGGCTCAGCAGAAATGCTCTGCGCCTGCACCTCCGCCTCAATCACCGGACGAAAGCGGCTCCAGGCCGCGGTAAATTCTCCGATGAAGGCAATGGCTTCGGGAGCGAGCCCCGCCACAATCATGCGCGTGCCCCGACCGATCTGCACCGCCATGCGAGTCAAGGCGCGGTTCGCCAAAACGTCGCCATGATCCGCTAGCGCCAGCAGATCAGTAAAGGTAAGCGAGGCGGCCGAATCCGGCCGGGATTCGGCATAATACCGGAGCGCGGCACGGTTGGAGGCAAGCACCTCCCAGCATCCGCGGTTGCCGCAACTGCACATCGGCCCATCCGGCTCCAGAGGGACATGTCCGAACTCACCGGCCATGCCGCGCCTGCCGCTAATCAGCTGGCCATGCGCGATGATGCCGGTGCCGATGCCTTCGGAGACCGTGATGGTCACCAAGTCCCGCATCTCACCGGAGCGTCCGAACCAGATTTCAGCGAGCGCGCATGCGTTGGCCGCATTTTCGAGTTCCACGCTGAGACCCGTCGCTTTCTCCAGCGCATTCTTCAAATCCATGACCGGCCATCTCAAATTGGGCGCAAACACAAGCTGATGAGTGGACAGGTCAATCCGGCCCGGCATACTGATACCGATTCCATCGAAAGGGGTACCCACACGCTTCTTCACGAGGGTCTTGATTCGCTTGACCAGTTCCTTCACGGCGATCGCTGGGTCCGGCGGGGTGCTAAAAGCATCTTGCGGCGTAAATACCCCATTTACATCTCCCACGCCTATGGTTATCCCAGAGGGACGGATATCGATAGACACCACCGCCCGTTTCTGATTCAGCTCCAAAAATGTGGGACGACGCCCGCGGGGCAACCGCCCCATGGAGCCTTCCACCACCCACTCATCCGCGATCAATTCCTCCACGATCAGCGACACCGTGCTGCGCTGGAGACCTGAAAACCGCGCTACATCGGCGCGCGAAACCGGCTGCCGGTTCCGGATCAAGTTGAGAACGATGCCCCGGTTGATGTGCCGCGCTGTCTCACTTGAGGCAGCAGCGGGCTGATTAAAATTAACCTGTCGCATTTGTATGGGCTACGAACTATAATTTTTCAAGCAAGCGTACGACCATTGTAAGGGTCTACGCATACAAGGGGAGGAATGTGCGGAAAAGTTGTTTGGATTTGGCAGATCGCGTAGCCGTGGTTTTCGGAGGCACATCAGGCCTCGGCAGGGAAATTGCAATCGGCTTAGCTGAACATGGCGCAAATGTGGTTCCCACCGGGCGCCGTCACGACCAACTGAACGAAGTGTGCGAACAGATCCGAAGCCTCGGCGGACGGACGCTGCTGGCGGCCTCAGATGTGCGAGACCGGGCAACTATCCGGGACCTGCGCGACCAGGTAACGACGGGTCTCGGCAAGATCGACATTCTGGTGAACGCCGCCGGTATCACCTTCCGAGAGCCCACCATCACGGTGGAGGACGCAGCATGGTCGGCTCTTTTCGACGTAAATCTGACCGGGGTTCTGCACACTTGCCAGGAATTTTATGAGCCGCTGAAGGCCGGCGGAAGCGGTCGAATCATCAATATTGCCTCTTTAGGCTCATTTCTGGCATTTCACGAAGTAGCCGCTTATTGCGCTTCGAAAGCGGCAGTGCTCTCACTTACCCGCAGTTTGGCTTGTGAATGGGCGGTGGACGGCATCTGCGTGAACGCGATAGCGCCGGGCGTGTTCCCGACGGAGTTAAATTCCCATCTCCTGAACGGCACGGAGCGCGGGCGCGAAATCTTGACCCGCACCCCCATGCGTAGATTTGGAAAGCCTGGAGAATTAGTAGGAGCCGCCGTCCTGCTGGCCTCGCCGGGCGCGAGTTTCATGACCGGCGAGTGCTTAGCCGTGGACGGCGGCTTCCTGGCATCCGGAGTAAATTCCTGAGTTCGAACTAAAGACTGTAAACCCGGCCCCGGTGCGCGCCGATCAGGATTTGAAACAGGCGGTGGCCAACCAGTTCGTGCAGTGAAAGCAATTCTTTATTTGCCGCCACGATGGAGTTGACGTCTTTCGGATCAGTTGCCGCTCCGCCCGCCTTCAGCGCACCGGTTGCTTCATTGATGATCGGATCGGTGAGGACTTCCCCGGCCATTTCCCACAAGGTAATGAAACGGTCTACCATCGTGGGAATGCTGATCGACCAAACACCGTGCTCGCTAGTGGTGCGCGGCGGCTTGAAATCGAGATTGAACGGGCCCTTGTAATCATGGCTGCGCAGCAGCACCAGCACATTCAACCAATCCAGCGGATTCACCAGGCCTATCGCAATATCAACGTCATACTTCAGGCGATATCCGTCATTGATGTCGAAGTGAAACAGCTTTCCGCTGAGCAGAGCGCGCGCGAGTGACGCCCGAACCGCGGCTCCCCACATCAGCTCGTGCAAATATTCCGGGTTCAAGCCCACCATTTCCGGGTACCTAATCAATCCGGAGGAGATGAAGGCCAACATGGCATCGGAGGTAGGCAGAAGAATTTCACCCTGCGGCTCAAACGGCTTCGCTTCCAGGCAATGTTTGAGCGTGCCACGATTTTTCTGCCTGGCAATGGTGAGATCCGTTTCGCAAGCGGCATTGATTCCGTCGGCGAACCAGCGCAAAGTTTGCGTCTCTTCCACAGTGCCCTGTATGTAGTAGCCGAGCGAACCGGGCCAGTAAACGCAGAACCGGGCGTCGAGTTCGTGACCGATGGCGACCGTGTTGGATAGACGACGCTTCGCATACTCCCGAACATCGGGAGATTCGGCGGCCGGACCCGCCGCCCACACCGGATGATGGAAGGTTTCGGTGGTCACCATGGAGCATTTGAGCCCATGTTTTTTGAGGCTATCCTTGATCCGGCTCACGGTCTCGTCCTGACGGGAGGTAAACAGGTCGTCCGTCTTGATGACATCCGTATCGTGAGTACACCAATACCCAACGCCGACCTTGCCGTACTCCTCAATCACCTTTTCAAAAGTGACCGGCTTGCGCACAGGGGCATGAAACACTGCTTGTCCTTCATAGGCAGGGGCCCATTGCGGGCCGGTGATGAAATATCTTCGCCTGACTTCCGGCGAGTAACTACCGCCGCATGCACTTGTCAGGCGATCGACTAATGCGATCTGTTTATCTTGTGGAATTCCATTCATAAGTGAGTCTCTGGTTTCGATTCCGGCTGTATCTCGACATAGTCAATGACGGCATGCTCGCCGGCGTCCGGAGCGGCAACGATACGAATTTCATCTCCGGAACGTAGAGCGATGCCCGTTATGGTGTGACGAGTGCTGGTATGGGCATTCGGTTTTGCGTTCGGAAGCCACTCGTCCGCCACCCACCGCCCTATCGGTTGGTTGCCCACGAACACCTGGAAGTGCGATGCGCCGTTGTTTTGATCGAAATACTGAATGCCTAAGCTATACCATCCGCCTTTCCCTCCGAAACGGGTGGTTGCGGTACATTGCGACGCCACGCAAGCGATAACCTTACTCTCCGAAGCATCTTCCCAGGGCGTGATCGCTTCGACTGCATATCCTTCGAGCGACATCGCTTCGGCTTCAATGCGGCCGGGGTGATGCCCTACTCGCGCCGAGGCATCCGCAATATGCGAGGTCTTCGAAAACCAATCGCAGATTGCATCGCGCCAAACGTACGCGTAGGCTGCCTGGTATTGCAGCTTTTTCAGGACCGCCTGATAGCGTTCCTCATCGATTTTTCCATGCAGCCGCTGCCACTGCCGGGGAAATCCCTGCGCCTCTTCCGCCCCTTCATAATGCGAGTCGTAGATGTGCTGGATGACTGTCTTGCCCGAATGTAAGACGTGCGTGTATGGAACATGGTGCATGAATAGAAGGAGGCTGTCGGGGCAAGTCTCCAGCGATTCATACAGACTGGCTAGCGGCGCCGGATACTGCGAAACATAGCCGGTTCCGGCGGCCCCTGTTCGATCCATGCCGATTCCTTTTTCATCCGCCCGATGCCACTGCCCCCAACCGTTGCGCTCCGACGATTCGATACCGGGTCCGTAATGAACACCTATGATGTCGGTCAGGCCGCCCGCGCCCAGGGGTCCGGTGTAGTTCTCATAAACGCGCCACGAACGAAGCTGCAGGTTATCGATTGTGTCCACAACTTGAGCGTCATGCCCAAAGGTCAGGCGAGTCCATTCATCAACAATCGCCCGGGACGACAGATCCGCATTCCAGGCGATGCGCCCGAATGCGTATAGATTCGACATGGCAAGATCGTGCCCAAGCCAGTTTCGATCCAAGCCAACATTGGTGACCGCTACGAAGCCGCCAAGCGGGCGTTTAGATGTCTTTCCCGCGACGATGTCCTTGACCAGAGCAGGTTGGTTCGCCGCCTGGAAATTGAAGTCGAGTATCTCTTTCCACATGGGCAAGAGGAAGCAGAGTTGACGCTGCTGTCCGGTGTATTCCTGTGTCACCTGGAACTCAAGCGTCTGGTTAGTCTGCTTCAGCGCGGCGATCAAGGGCGAAACTGGTTCGCGAACCTGAAAATCGATCGGCCCGTACTTAATTTGCACCAGCACATTGTCGTCGAATTTGCCGTCGAGTTTCGCGAAGTTATCATAGGCGGCGCGCGCGCGATCGTTTTTCAGGTTGCGCCAATCCATGTGATGGTCGTAAACAAAGCCGCGGTAAACGAGTATTCCGCCGTGCGGTTGAAGGGCCTTGGCAATGACGTTCGCAGCATCGGCATGCGTGCGGCCATAGGTAGACGGGCCAACGCGGCCTTCCGAATCGGCTTTCAACAAGATGCCGCCTAGATCCGGGATAGCCTTGTAAATCTCGCCGGCTTTATCTTTCCACCACGCCGCCACTCTCGGATCGAGCGGATCGAAAGTATCCAGATGACCCAGAATTTTGGGACTGCTGAAATCGACGGCAACCGAAATTCGGATGCCCCATGGGCGGAATGCGGCGGCAATGCGAGCCAGTTGCGGCAGAAACTCGGTAGAAATGGCACGCGGATTAGCGTTTACGTTGTTCACGGTACAGCCATTAATTCCAATCGAAGCCAATAACCGGGCGTAATCGCTGGCGCGAGCCAGGTCGGGAACAACGTTATTCGCGTCGAAAAAAATGGAGCGGCCAGCGTATCCTCGCTCGATGGATCCATCCAGGTTGTTCCACTCGTTCGTCCAACGGATGGCGGTGAAGGGATTCGACTGTTCCTCCAGATGCGTAAGATCCTGATGCAAGCCGATTTTCCGTAATAAGGCAAAAGTGCCGTACAATACGCCGCGATCACTCAGGGCGGTGACAAGAAGTATGGAATGCCCGCCGCTGAACGAGGTTTTCAGCAAGTAGCCATCTGGTTGTAGCGTCTCCGGCAGGGAGAGACCGGGAACGGCACGTTTGACCGAAGCGAGCGTGCCCAGCAGAATGCAACTTTCCTTGGGCAATTGGGTTTGCATGCGCAGCGTCTTGCCCAGCATGGCGCGCATTCCCCGGTTTGCCTCCGCTCCCGCCGTCTCTATAACAATCGTGGGATCGAGTGTGACTATCGTTGCCGGAAGCGAATCATACGTTTGCCGTACGTTCGGGTCGTCGATAAAAGCGTAGCGAAGCCAGGCATCGTACCCGGTTTCGGCACGCAAACAAAATGCGCCGGTCAACACGCTGATAAACAACCAAACTCCACAACGTTGAAAGCCCATTAATTCGTTTTTCCAGTCCTCCAGTATATATAATTCGAGTTACCAACAAAGGCGGGAAGGTGTTCGTCCTCGTCTGCCTTGGGCTTTACGGTAGCATTGTCAATTAAGGGGGCTCCCGATGCGTTTCGACGCGATCACGGTGGGAGGCGGGCTCGCTGGATCAGCGCTGGCCGCGCAGCTGGCACGTGCCGGCCACAAAGTCCTTGTCTTGGAGCGTGAGACCCGTTTCAAAGATCGGGTGCGCGGCGAGAACATGCTTCCGTGGGGAGTGGCAGCCGCGCGCCGATTAGGGCTTATCGACAACCTGCTGGCTGCCGGAGGCCATCAGCCGCGGTCGTGGATCATGTACATGGGCGGCAATCCAGTCATGAGACGGGATCTGCACAGGACCACGCCAGAAGGCGAAGTCTCGTTGAACATTTATCACCCAAGCATGCAGGAAGCGCTGCTCCAACGCGCGAGCGCCCATGGAGCCGAGGTAAAGCGCGGTGCGACAGTCGCCGGCGTGGATGCGGGACCGGGACGGGCTGCCGCCGTGACATTCGAGCACGAGGGCGAGCGACAGACTCTGAGTGCACGCGTGGTAGTGGGAGCCGACGGGCGAGTTTCGCAGGTTCGCCGGTGGGGCGGGTTTGAAACACAACGAAACCCGGAGCTCCTGACGATCGCAGGGACATTGCTTCAGGGAACCGACGTTCCCGATGACGCCGTCCACCTGGCGCTCGGCCCGGGATGCGCGGCATTGCTGGCGCCGCTCGGCGGCGGGCGCGCACGAGCGTACTACGTCTATCCCGGTGTGACCGGACGGAGAGGGCTCTCGGGCAAAGAGAAGGTCTGTGAGTTCATCCGGCTCTGTCAAGCAACGGACGTGCCGGAATCCTGGTTCGCTGGCGTGGAGTCGATCGGGCCGCTTGCTGAGTTCGAGGGCGCGGACAGCTGGGTCGAATCACCGGTCAAGAACGGAGTCGCCCTGATCGGCGATGCGGCCGCCTCGTCCGATCCATCTTGGGGCTGCGGCCTTTCACTGACTTTGCTGGACGTCGAGCACTTGGCGAACGCATTGTGCGCGAGCGATGACTGGAGCGCGGCGCTCGAGGGCTACGCGAAGGAGCATGACGGGTACTACTCGACCCTTAACCGCATCCTCGGTTGGATGACTGAGCTGATGTGGACGCCTGGCCCGGAAGCCGACGAGCGGCGCGGACGTGTGTTGCCCCGGATGATATCCGACCCGCGAGGATTCCCCGACCCGGTCGGACTCGGGCCGTTTGGTCCGAGCGACGATCAAGCGAAGAGGCTCGCGCTCGGTCTCGATTAAGCTAGCCCGTTTCATGCCGCGGGCAGTGGTTTGTTTCTACACCACGCGGAACAGCGTCTTGAATCCTTGGTCCATGTGCATCTGCTGATGGCAATGGAACAGCGTCAATCCCGTCTGCCGTGGAATGAAATCTACCTCCAGCGTCTGAAATCCCTGGAGAACCACGACGTCTTTCCTCACACCCGCCGTAGGCTTGCCGCCGATGCGGACCAGTTCAAACGTGTGGCGATGGAGGTGTAGCGGATGAGCGTCACCAGTCCGGTTCTCGAAGGCCAGGCGGTAGCGGCTTCCTCTGGTCAACACTTTCGGCTCATCCTGATCGCTATAGATCCGGCCGTTGATCGCCCAGTGCTCGAGACCATGCCCGTCGGGATCAATTCGCTCGATTACCATCGGAAGAATTTCATCCGGCTTTACAGTTTCGCGCTCTTCGCCGAACAGCAGGTAATCCCAGGTTGCCCCACTCGGCGAGATGTGTCTGGCGGCGCCTTGCCTGCCTGCGTACTCGATCAGAATTCCTAGCCCGCTACCGCGCACGTCGTTATCCGTGGACCCCAGAATCCATATGCCTGGATTCGTCATGTGAACGACCGCATCCACGCGCTCTCCCACGCCTAATTCCAATATGCTGACGCGGCTCGGACGTGGTACGGGATTTCCATCAAGCGCTACAACGACGAACTCGTGGCCCGGCAGATACAGCTGAATGTCTTCGGTCGCGCTCGCATTCAAGATATGAAACAGAACGCGTTGCCCCTGTTTGACACGGACCGGCTCTCCGTGTCCGAGAGCCTTCCCGTTGATGGAATAAATTCCGTATCCAACTTCGGCCATGCTTGGCCCCCAATCCGTTTCGCCATCATGTTCTTCAGTCATGGCGCTTGGGTCGTCGTCTCCCTCCATGAAGTACGGCTCCCATTCGTGGGTGGAGAGAAAGATCTCCTGGTCATAGCGGCCCGGATTGTGCCTGGGCTCTACATAAACGAACGCGAACTGGCCGCTGTACGGTCCGCGCGAGAGGTCATCCATGGCCATCGCGTGCGAATGTACGTAGCGGGAGCCAGTTTGGCGCGGCGTCATCTCATACTGGAGATGTCCGTGCGCGGGAACTACCAGGCTGCGTTCTTCTTCCGTACCATCCAGTTTCGCGGGCGCATCGAATCCGTGCCAGTGGACATACTCCGCGACGTCACTTCGATTGAAGATATTTACCGAGACGGTAACGCCTTCCCGCATGCGGATCAAGGGGCCTGGCGCGCTTCCGTTGTAGGCGGCCGTCGTGATCGTGTGGCCCGGCGCAACTTCGAGCTGCGCCGGGGCGATGTTCAGTGTCACATTAGTCGCGCTACTTGAATCCGGAGCAGCGAGCAACAAGCCGGCTCCCGCCGTTAGTCCGGACACGAAGGCGCGCCG
>DATHIZ010000326.1:0-4609 GCA_035316385.1 Bryobacteraceae bacterium
TTCCAGAAGCGACAAGTCTTCGCGCTCGAAAAGCGGTTCCAGGTCCACGCCTGAACGGTTGCAGCGGACGCGCGCAAATTCACCTTCGGGATCGAGCACAAACGCAAGACCGCCGCTCATGCCCGCCGCGAAGTTCCGGCCGGTCTTGCCCAACACCACCACAACGCCGTTGGTCATGTATTCGCAGGCATGGTCGCCCACGCCTTCCACCACGGTGCGGGCACCCGAGTTGCGCACCGCAAACCGCTCGCCCGCAACGCCGTTGAAATACGCTTCGCCGCTGGTGGCGCCGTACAAAACGGTATTCCCGACGACTATATTTTCTTCAGGCGCAAAACCGGCATTCCTTGGCGCGAAAACAACAATCTTGCCGCCGGAAAGACCTTTCCCGACGTAATCGTTAGAGTCGCCTTCCAGAAACAGGGAAACGCCGCTGGCTAAAAACGCCCCAAAGCTCTGACCGGCCGATCCGTTGAAGCGGACGCGGATGGTATCCTCCGGCAAGCCGCGCGCACCATGACGGCGCGCGATTTCGCCGCTCAGCATGGCCCCTACCGTCCGGTGTACGTTGCGGATCGGCAGTTCGATTTCCACTCTTTGCCCATGCTCGATAGATCCGCGCGCACGCTCCAGCAGCGTAACATCAAGCGCATCCTTCAGGCCGTGATCCTGGCCGATGGTGCAGCGCCGTCCCACCCGGCCCGGTACTTGCGGATTGTAAAGAATCTCCGAAAAATCGAGTCCGCGCGCTTTCCAATGATCAATAGCCGCCTGTATTTCCAGCATGTCGACGCGGCCGATCATTTCGTCCATGGAGCGGAAGCCCATTTTGGCCATCCACTCGCGCACTTCTTCAGCGATATAGAAGAAGAAATTGATGACATGCTCCGGCGTCCCGGCAAATTTCTTGCGCAGCACCGGGTTTTGCGTGGCGATACCAACCGGACACGTATTCAAATGGCACTTGCGCATCATGATGCAGCCCAGCGCCACCAGCGGAGCGGTGGAAAATCCGAATTCTTCGGCGCCCAGCAGAGCCGCAATGGCCACGTCACGGCCGGTCTGCAATTTGCCGTCTACCTGCACCCGAATCCGGCTGCGCAGATCATTCATGACCAAGATCTGCTGTGCTTCCGCCAGCCCGAGTTCCCAGGGAACGCCGGCGTGCCGCAACGAACTGAGCGGCGATGCTCCGGTGCCGCCGTCATATCCGCTGATCAGCACCAGGTCCGCATGTGCTTTTGAAACGCCCGCCGCAACAGTCCCCACTCCGACTTCCGCGACCAGTTTGACGGACACGCGCGCCTGAGGATTCACGTTCTTCAGGTCGTAAATAAGCTGGGCCAAATCTTCAATCGAGTAGATATCATGATGCGGCGGAGGCGAGATGAGCCCGACGCCGGGAATGGAGTGCCGCACCCGCGCGATTTCGGCGTCCACCTTGTGGCCCGGCAGCTGTCCGCCTTCGCCGGGCTTGGCCCCTTGTGCAACCTTAATTTGCAGTTCATCCGCATTGACTAGGTAATTTGCCGTGACACCGAAACGGCCCGAGGCGATCTGCTTAATCGAACTGCGCTTCGAATCGCCGTTCGGCAGAGCAACAAAGCGTGCTTCGTCTTCCCCGCCCTCCCCGGTGTTGGACCGGCCGCCGATGCGGTTCATGGCGATCGCCAGGGTTTGATGCGCCTCCGCGCTGATAGACCCGAACGACATAGCTCCGGTGGCGAAGCGCTTCACGATTTCGCTGGCCGGTTCCACGTCTTCGAGAGAAATCGGCCGCGGAATAGTCTTCAGCCGCATCAAGCCGCGCAAAGTACACAAACGCTCATTCTGCTCATCGATGAGTTGTGTATATTCCTGAAAAGTCGCGTAACTGCCGCCGCGAACCGCATGCTGCAACTTGCTCACCGTGTCAGGATTCAGCAGGTGGCGTTCACCATTGATGCGGTATTGATAATCTCCGCCAACAGCCAACTCCGGCTCTGTACTCGAAACCGGGCGGAAGGCAAATGTATGTTTCGCAATCGCTTCCGTCGCAAGGACATCCAGGCCGATGCCTTCGATACGCGAGGCCGTTCCGGTAAAGTATTGATTCACCAGTTCCTGATTCAGGCCGATAGCTTCAAACACCTGCGCGCCCCGGTAACTCTGAAGCGTGGAGATGCCCATCTTCGAGAACACTTTCAGCAGCCCCTTACTGACCGCCTTGAGGTAATTCTTTACGCCATACTCAGGCGTGATGCCCGGCGGCAGTTCACCTGATAACGCCAGTTCCTCCACCGTCTCAAGCGCCAGATACGGGTTGATCGCACTCGCGCCATAGCCGATCAGGAGGCAGAAGTGCATGACTTCCCGAGGCTCGCCAGATTCGATGATTAACGCCACACCCGTTCGGGTACCCTCGCGCACCAGGTGATTGTGGACGGCAGTGAGCGCCAGCAGCGAAGGGATAGGCGCATACTCTTCATCCACGCCCCGGTCAGAGAGGATCAGCAACGTATAGCCGGATTTAATTGCCAGCGAAGCCCGCCGGCAAAGGCCATCCAACGCGCGCTTCAAGCCACGCTCGCCTTCCACAACACTGAACGTAGTAGGTAGAGTGGACGCGAGCAAATCCCCACGCGAAACGCGCCGCAGCTTTTCAAGCTCCCGGTTCGTCAGGATCGGGTGCGGCATCTTGAGCGTGTGGCAGTTCTCCGGAACTTCGCTGAGGATATTGCCCTCGGCGCCGATGTAGCTGATCAGCGACATGACCAATTCTTCCCGGATAGGATCGATGGGCGGATTGGTCACTTGGGCAAACAACTGCTTGAAGTAATTGAAGAGCGACTGGGGCTTGTCGGAAAGACAGGCCAGCGGCGTATCGGTGCCCATGGAACCAATGGCCTCTTGTCCATCAGCGGCCATGGGAGTGATCAAGACACGCAAATCCTCATCGGTGTAGCCGAAACAGCGCTGCCGCGTGAGGACGGTCTGGTGGTCGGACGCCTGCATGCGTGCAGGCTCGGGCAATGACTCCAGAGTGATCTGATTTTCATCGAGCCACTGGCCATAAGGCTGCCGCGAGGCCAACTGGTGCTTGATCTCTTTATCCGGAACAATGCGGCCCTGTTGCAGATCGACCAGCAGCATTTTTCCAGGCTGCAGACGTCCTTTGGATATGATTTCATCCGGAGGAAACTGCAGCACGCCGGTTTCCGAGGCCATCACCAACAAGCCGTCTTTCGTGATGAGATAGCGTGCGGGCCGCAGCCCGTTACGATCGAGCGTTGCGCCGATGACGCGGCCGTCGGTGAACGCCACCGCCGCCGGGCCGTCCCACGGCTCCATCAGCGATGCATGATACTCATAAAAGGCTTTCTTTTCCGCCGACATGGTGGTGTGCGCGTCCCACGCTTCGGGCATGAGCATCGCCATCACATGCGGCAAGGAACGGCCAGTCATGGTCAGCAACTCGACCGCGTTATCCAGGGCGGCTGAATCGCTTCCTCCCGGCTGAATAATCGGAAGCAGCTTTTTGAAATCTTCGAACAGCGGCGACGTCATCACCGACTGCCGTGCGTTCATCCAATTGACATTGCCGCGAACGGTATTGATCTCGCCGTTATGGCAGAGGTAGCGGAACGGATGCGCCAACTGCCAAGTGGGAAAGGTGTTGGTGGAAAAGCGTTGATGGACCAGGCACATCGCGCTCTTCGTATCCGGATCGAGCAGTTCGCCGTAAAATTCGCCGATCTGGTTGGCCAGCAAGAGCCCCTTGTAGATGATGGTGCGCGAGGAAAACGACGGAAGGTAGAAAAACCCTTTGTCGCGCATGTCGGATTCGGCAACCAGCGCTTCCACGTGCTTGCGCACCACGTAGAGCTTGCGCTCAAACTCGTCGTCGCTCAACCCGGCCGAACGCGAGACAAAAAACTGCTCGATGTATGGCTGCGACGCGCGCGCCACGCGCCCAATTGCATCAACTCCCAGCGGGATGTCACGCCAGCCAAGCACGCCAAGACCCTCTTCACGGGAAACGCGCTCCAGCAAACCCTGGCACGCCAGGCGCTGCTGCAATTCCACCGGAAGAAAACACATGGCGATGCCGTAGTGGCCGCGCGCGGGTAGCGTGAAACCTTGCGAGGGCGTTTCGCGTGCAAAAAACTCGTGTGGGATTTGGATCAGAATGCCGGCGCCATCACCGGTCTCGGCATCGCAGCCGGAAGCGCCGCGGTGCGCCAGATTCAACAGAATTTCGAGACCTTTTAAAACGAGTTCGTGAGAAGCTTCGCCCTTGATGTTCGCCACAACGCCGATCCCGCACGCATCGTGCTCATTCGAGGGATCGTATAGCCCTTGGCGATGGGGTAATTGATGATTAGTATCGACTGAGTACAATTCGACTCCTCTTTCAACCAGGGAAGGGATAGACCATCAGTATAGCCGCCCTAGAGACTATTCGTCAAATTGAATCTATCGCCCGTCAATATCTAATTTCCTTATGTTACGCTTGGGAGAAATCTGTGAATGCTGCGAATCTCCGTTTGATCCGCGACGTGGCCCAATATCGGAGTGTTAGTAAGGCTGCGCGCTGGAATGATCTCAGCCAATCCGCCGCTAGCCAAGC
>DATHIZ010000327.1:0-6752 GCA_035316385.1 Bryobacteraceae bacterium
TTTCACGCTGCGAGAGCAGATCGTCCAGTTCCACCTCACCCAGAACGGAGCGCAGACTGGTCTGAGCCGCCTGTTCCACGGCATAGCGGAAGTTGTCGACCTCCACGACGGATCGAGTGGCATCCACGACGCGGAAATACAAAACCGCATTCACTTTCAAGGACACGTTGTCACGCGTAATGATGTCTTGGGGCGGAATTTCCCAGGTAACTACACGCAACGACACTTTAATGATCTTGTCGATTGGCCAGAGGATGAGCACGAGGCCCGGGCCCTTTGCCTTTTGGAGCACGCGGCCCAGACGAAACACCACTGCTCGCTCATACTCGCGGAGGATGTTCAGACACCGCAGTATCCAGATCGCGACCACGAGGAAGAGAAAGAAGGTGGTGGGCAAAAATCCGTCAGACATTCAGTTCGGCGTGATCCTGCTCTTCCTCCGACGAGCTGCGCTGGCAGCCCCGGGCTTCCCAAAAATGGTACGCGAGGACCGCCGTCTCTCTGGACAAAGCTCTCTGTCTGAGCGCGGAAGGAAATCGTGCGGCCAGGGAGGGGGGGAATTCCGGATCGGAGCAGTCGGATGATGCCGGATATGGTTCCGGTGGATGATCTATGACTGACGCCTGACGGGGGTAGGCTACGAAGTCGGGATGCTCCGGAGCATTGTAAGTGAATCTGCGCACAATACCTCCTTAACCGTTCCGCCGGTAACAGTGCGGCTAGATTTGGCCGCCTAGTGTGCGTGGCGGGTATCTTTAATTGAATTTCTTTGTACAATCAGCGTACCCGGTAATGACGCGGCTTGCAATGGCTTTTCGTGTTCTTTCGACTAAATTCACCGCGGAGCAGCAAATCGCGCTACGGTTAAGTATGTTCTCCTCACGATGCGCACACTGCAAGTCTATCGATTCCAGGGTTGTCGGTCCCCGGAACGCGGTTGAGAAGGCGCTCTCGTGGCTTGTTACGCCTTTCCGGTGCTCCCTTTGCGGACGCCATTTTTTCCTGCTGCGCTGGCTAGTTCCCGCCATCGAACCTGCTTAGCTGCCTTCTTGTAAGGCGAAATTACTCTCGCAGCCACTTTCTGGTACTAAGTAGTACTAAATTGTCCGGTAAGTCACTAACTTCGAAATGCAGGCGCCAGAAACCAACTAACTAACTTTGCGGTTGGCGTCGTGCCGACGCTCAAGTTCTTCCCATGGGATGGGCGGCGGAGTCAGAATGAGCGGCTGGATATTCGAGGCTGGTTCGGGCTGTGGAGCGGCAACGCGGGCGGTATTGCCTGATTCGGTGGTTAAGGGCAGGGCGGTTTGTTCTTCCATGGTGGTCAGCCAAGCATACCCCGGAAATTTGCTCCGGTCCTCATTATTTACTCCCTCCGAAAAATTTGGCTGGCAGGACTAACGATGGCCTAGTTTGGATCGCACTATCTGCGCGCAAGTCGCTGAAAACACGAGAACAGAAAGAATGCAGCTGACGATCGCCACACCCTGATAGAAGCCTCGCAATGCCAACGGCTACAATTTCGGCGCAGGGTGGGTTACAACAAGAGCATGACGATGGAAGCGAATGTGAAGCCTCTCACTGGCCGTCCGGCATGGAAAGCTCTCGAAGCGCATTATCAGAAGATTGGGCCGCTGCACCTGCGCGGATTGTTTGCAGATGACGCTGCGCGCGGAGATCGGTTCACGGCTGAAGCTCTGGGCGTCCTACTGGACTACTCCAAGAACCGGATCACTGACGAGACGCTGAAGCTTCTGTTTCAGTTGGCCGAGGAATCAGGACTGCGCGGGCGCATCGACGCGATGTTCCGGGGAGACAAGATCAACATTACCGAAAAGCGGGCGGTGCTGCACGTGGCGCTGCGCGCTCCGAAGGATGAATCCATCCTGGTGGACGGGGAGGATGTGGTTCCCGGGGTTCACGCCGTGCTGGAGAAGATGGCGAGCTTCAGCGAGCGCATCCGCAGCGGCGAATGGAAGGGCCACACCGGTAAACGGATACGCAACGTGATCAATATCGGTATTGGCGGTTCGGACCTGGGGCCCGTTATGGCTTATGAGGCGCTGAAGCATTACAGCGACCGGTCGCTGACGTTTCTGTTTGTTTCCAACGTGGATGGAACCGATTTCGTGGAAGCCGTCAGCGGCCTTAATCCGGAGGAGACGCTTTTCATTGTCGCGTCGAAGACTTTCACAACCCTGGAGACGATGACGAATGCGCACGCTGCGCGCACCTGGCTGCTGGCTGGGCTGGGGCGTGACGAAAAAGCGGTGGCGAAGCATTTTGTCGCGGTTTCGACGAACGCGGCGGAGGTGACAAAATTTGGTATCGATACGGCCAATATGTTCGGGTTCTGGGACTGGGTCGGCGGCCGCTATTCGATGGATTCCGCGATAGGCCTTTCGACGATGCTGGCGATTGGTCCCGCTCATTTCCGCGCGCTGCTGAATGGCTTTCATCAGATGGACGAACATTTCCGGACCACGCCGTTTGAGCGTAATCTGCCGGTTCTGCTGGGTCTGCTGGCCATCTGGTACAACGACTTTTTCGGCGCACAGACGGTGGCGGTGCTGCCGTATGAGCAATATCTAAAGCGGTTTCCGGCCTATCTGCAGCAGTTGACGATGGAGAGCAACGGCAAGCATGTGACGCTGGAGGGTAAGAAGACCGATTATGCGACGGGGCCTATCTATTGGGGAGAACCCGGCACCAACGGACAGCACTCGTTTTATCAATTGATTCATCAGGGGACCAGGCTGATTCCGTGCGATTTTATTGCTTTTGAGAAGCCGCTGAACCCGCTGGGGCGGCAGCACGATATGCTGCTGGCCAATGTTTTCGCGCAGGCGGAGGCGCTGGCGTTCGGCAAGACGGCCGAAGAAGTTAAGGCGGAGGGCACGGCGGACTGGCTGGTTCCGCACCGGGTGTTCGAGGGCAACCGGCCGTCCAACACGATTTTGGCCGAGGAACTGACGCCGGAAATGCTGGGGAAGCTGGTTGCTTTGTATGAGCATTCGGTGTTTACGCAAGGCGTTATCTGGCAGATCGATTCGTTCGATCAGTGGGGCGTGGAATTAGGCAAAGTACTGGCGCAGCGGATTATCGTGGAGATTGAGAGCACGGCGGAACCGGTGCTGCAGCATGATCGTTCGACGAATAATCTCATCCGGCGGTATTGGACGCGGCGGAACGGCTAAGGGAGCCGACGAGGGCGTCGGCCGCAGTCCAGGGGACCGTTTAGAATTGGTCGATGTCTTCCTTCGTACAAATTATTATCCTTGCCATCGTGCAAGGGCTAGCCGAGTTGCTGCCGGTGTCGAGTTCGGCCCACGTGGTGGTCGCCGAGAAGTTGATGGGACTCGATCCGTCATCGCCGGCTATGACGCTGCTCCTGGTGATGCTGCATACGGGCACCATGTTCGCTGTTATTGTTTTTTTCTGGAGCCGCTGGCGGAGGACTTACTTTCAGAGCGTCGCGGCGTTTAAGAATTTTGCGATTCTGGTTATTGCCGCCACCGCGTTGACCGGAATCATCGGCGAAGCCATTATCAAGATCATCGAAAAGACGGCTTTTAAAGGCGCCCCGCATGCAGAAATTGAGGATTTGTTCAGCCATCTCGAACTAATTGCTCCGGCGCTGGCGATGGCCGGAGTTTTGATCCTGATCGCGGGTATTTTCGAGAGAAAGAATCCGACCGCGGATTTGGCGGACACAAAAGAGTTGACCGTCGGACAAGCCACGCTGATTGGAGCGGTGCAGGGGCTCTGTCTGCCGTTTCGCGGCTTTTCGCGTTCAGGCGCGACCATCTCCGCGGGCATGCTGGCGGGTGTGGCGAAGTCGCGGGCGGAAGCATTCAGTTTTGCCTTGGCGGTGGTGCTAACGCCTCCAGTGGTGGCGCGCGAGGGGCTGCGGCTCTGGCGCGCGGAGCATGCCGGCGCAGCGGCTAATCTTGCCGGAGCGGTGTTGCCGAGTCTGCTGGGTGCGGTTTGCGCGTTTCTAGCCGGCCTGGTGGCTTTGAAGTGGCTTAGCCAGTGGCTGGAGGGCGGGCGCTGGTATTTGTTTGGAATCTACTGCCTGCTGGCGGCCGCAGGTGTGGCCGCGTTGCATCGGGCTGGGTATTAAAGCGCATCCGATTTCGCGCCTAGTATCCTTTGAGTACTTTGGTGAGTACTTTGGCGATTTCTCATTTTTTCCTGCGTAGTGCGGTGTTGCTGTGCCTGGCTGCTTCGGTCTTGCGTTCCGATCCGGCGCCCAGGCTGGTGCTGGTATACACGCGGACTACGGTCACGGCAAGGACCTCCTACATTCACGACAACCGGGCGGCGAGCATTGAGGCGATTCGAAAGATGGGCCAGGAGCACAACTTCCAGGTAGAGGCATCGACGGATCCCGCTGTTTTCACCGATCAGAATCTGGCGCGCTATGGAACGATCGTTCTTTCGAACACCAACAATGAGGACTTCGTCACCGAGGACCAACGGCAGGCTTTTCAGAAATACATCGAACGGGGCGGCGGGTTGGTGGGTTTGCATTCGGCATCCACTTCCGAGAAGGACTGGCCGTTTTTTTGGCAGACGATCGGTGGGAAGTTCCTGCGCCATCCTAAGATGCAGAAGTTCGTTGTTCGCGTGCAGGATGCGAATCATGCCGCGACCCGCCATTTGCCGGCTTCTTTCGAGTGGGAGGACGAAGCGTACTTCCTCAACTACCTGAATCCGGATCTTCACCCGCTTCTGAGCACTGATCCTACCGCATTGAATGATCCGGGACGCGCGCAGCATCCAGGCGATTTGTTCGGCAAGAGCCTGCCGCTGGCGTGGATTATCAGCGCGAACGGCACCCGCGTGTTTTACACGGCGCTTGGGCATAACAAGGAGGCTTACAGCGATCCCATCCTCTACCAACACATTCTGGGAGGGATTTTGTGGGCTTTGCGGGACGAGCGGTGATGAACGGCCTGCTGCGTTCAGGCAGGGGGAAGGACATCGTACGGCCGCATCATTTCGTTGTCCTCGTGTTCCAGCACGTGGCAATGCCAGACATAACGTCCGGCAAACCCTTCGAAGCGGATGATGATGCGTGTGACCATGCCGGGCTCGGCACGAACGGTGTCTTTCCAGCCAGCTTCGTTTGCTTCGGGAGGGACGGCGGCGGAGGTGTAGCGTAGTTGTCCCTCGTTGAGATAGGTGAATAGGTCGAAGGCGCGGCGGTCGAGAATCTGAAAGCGGACAAGGTGCAAGTGGATGGGGTGGGAATCGTCGGTCAGGTTTACCAGACTCCAGATCTCCACCGTATTGAGCCGTGGATTTTCGGTGACCGGTTCGTGCCAGTGCGCGCCATTGAGCAGCATGCGCTGAGACAGCATGGAGGTTGGGTCATCGGAATCGCCGCTGCCTTCGAGCGTGAGCAGGCGGGTCTTTGTGGCGGATTGCTCAGAAAGCCTGGCCATGGTTCGCAACTGCGTTGGCAGGCTGCTGTCATCCTTGACGGGCGCTTGCGCAATACGAAACTGAAGAATCGTGTAATGGTCGCTACTCAGCAACAGTTCCTGGCCGCTGTATTTTTTGAAGTCGATGACGACGTCGGCGCGCTCGCCGGGCGCAAGCGTGATTCGCCTTAATTCCAGCGGGGAGGTGAGCAGTCCTTGATCCGAGCCGATTTGTACCAAGGGGGCTCCGTTTGAGAGAGACAGATAGAGGAAGCGCCCGTTGGAAGCGTTTAGCAGCCGGAAACGGTATTTTCGCGGCTGGGCTTCGAAATAGGGAAAGAGCGTGCCGTTCGCCAGGATGGCATCTCCGAAGAATTCTGGCATCCAGGGCTTGGCGGGATCTGGCGAAACCGGATAGAAGAGTTGCCCGTCGGCGCGCAGACTCCGGTCATACAGCATTAATGGGATTTCGAACTGGCCGTGCGGAAGATTGAGTGCGCCTTCGGCGTCGTCGCGTATGAGATAGAAACCGAAAAGGCCCGCCAGCATGTTCAGGCGCGTAATGCCCATGGCGTGATCGTGGTACCACAGCGTGGCGGCGTCTTGCCGGTTGGGATAAACGTGGAGCGCGGATTGGCCGGGGGCGTACCAGTTTTCGGGATAGCCGTCGCTTTCGGGCGGCACGCGCCCGCCATGCAGATGCACCGCTGCGCGCGCGGCGGGAAGGTTGGATCCGGCGCCGTGTATCGAATGGTCGATCGGCAGGAAATGCTTCCCGGGTAGGGCATTGATCCATTCGATAGAGAGCAGCTGGCCGCGGCGGGCCTCGATGGTCGGGCCCGGGGAAGATTCGTTGAAGCCCCAAAGAGTTGTTGGCGGCAGATCACGGTGAATGCGTCTCTGTATCTGCCGCATGGCCAGACGGTATCGCGGGACGTTTTGCCCCCCCTCGATGGCCGCGACCGGCGGGATGGTGAGGGGATCTACAAACTTCTCCAGGCGGTTGATTTCGAGAATCGACGGAGAGCGGAGCAGGGAAGCGGCCAGTCCCGCCTGGAGCAGTTCTCGCCGCGTCACCGGGAAGAAATCACTTCTCCTGTTTGTTCGTTCAAAAGAAGCTTGCCCATCCGAGGGCGGCTATGAAAGTCGAATGCGGCTGTAATGGAGTTCGAGATGGCATCGAAGGAACCGTGTCCGAGGCGTTTGCCCTGGAGCCAGTTGTCTTCGATGAAGGTAATGACGGATGCCTGATTGGTTAGAGAGTGGTCGACGAAGTTTACCTTGGCCCAGGGGGATAGGACCAGCAGAGGTAAACGAGGCCCG
>DATHIZ010000328.1:0-28466 GCA_035316385.1 Bryobacteraceae bacterium
AACATCCCCGTAGAGCGGATGTTTTTTGAGGTGGCGGGCCGGTTAAAAGCAGGCGTCGGGCGCGGGCAAGCCGAAGCCGAATGCCGGACCATCTGGCAACAGACGATGGAAGAGTATTACCAGCACATTGAGAAGATGCCGCCGAAGACGATTGCGGCGCTGCTCAAACGGGGAATGAACCTGGAGCCGCTCGAACGAGGGACATCCATTTTGCGCGAACGTTTCGGCGATGTGTTCAAGCTGCTCATGGCCTGCGTGAGTCTTTTGGTTTTGATTGTGTGCACGAATGTGGCGGGTCTGCTGCTGGCTCGCGCAGCGGGACGCCGGCAGGAGATGGCGGTGCGGCTGGCCCTTGGAGCAACGCATTTGCGTTTGGTGCGCCAGACAGCCGTGGAGAGTTTATTGCTCACTGGATTGGGCGCCGTAGGCGGTCTGGCGGCGGCAATTGCCGCCATTCCAGTTGCCGTCCGTTTTTTGCCGCCACTACGGGACCTGGGCGGTTCTCCAGTGCCGCTGGCTATCGATTTAGGGGGGAGTCTTGGCGTCGACCAGCGGGTCTTCTGGTTCGCCCTGGCAGTGTCCGTACTGACGATGCTGGTGTTCAGCATAAGCCCCGCGATCGCGATTGCCCGGTCAGGTCTTGACGGAGTGCTGCGCGCTGTACGCGCCAGCAGCGGCGTTCGCGGACGGCAGATCTTAATTACCCTGCAAGTCGCCGTGTGCACCTTCCTGCTTATTGGCGCGAGCTTATTCGTGCGTACGTTTCAACGGCTAGGAGAAATTGATCCGGGATTCGCGCGTGACCACATCGCGACATTCACCTGCGATTTAAGCGGTTATCGGAACGTGGATGGATTGATCAAAGACCTCACGGCGCGAGTGAACGAAATTCCGGGCGTTGTGTCGGTGGCGATCTCCTCGGCAGGAGTGATGCGCGGTCATGGGGTAAGCGCAAATATTGCGCCAGCGGGAGAGCGCGTCACCCGGAGCAACTTTATGAATGCCAATGCGAATTACATCTCTCCGCATTACTTCGACACGATGGGAATGCGCGTTTTAACCGGCCGGGATCTGATGGCGATCGATGCACCCGGGACAAAGCCGGCAAATCGCGTGAAAGCGGTGGTAAGCGAGAAGTTTGTGCGGCGTTTCTTTCCCAATTCGGACCCGTTAGGCAAGCGGTTCGGCAGCGCCGTAGAGGGAAGTATTGCGAAAGAAATGTATGAAATTGTAGGCGTCGTGAGCGATGCCAAATACCGGTCTTTGCGAGAGCCGGTCACGCCCATCTTCTACACGCTCGAAACGAATGAAGGCTCATTCGTGCTGAACGTTCGCACTCACGTACGGCCCGAAACAATACTTGAACCAGTGCGGCGCGCGGCAGCGGCGATCGCTCCGGACCGGCCTTTCATAGAAGCACACACACTTGCCGACGAAGTAGAGGAGAGTACAGCCCCGGAACGGATTGCGGCGGTGGTCGCTTCCGTCTTCGGCGCTATCGCGGCGCTGCTGGTGGGCGTCGGCACGTATGGATTACTGGCTTATGCGGTGTTGCAGAGGCGGCGCGAAATCGGCATTCGGATGGCGCTTGGCGCACAACCGCGGCATGTGACCCAATTGATCGCGAGCCAGACTATCGTCATGACAGCGGCCGGCATCCTCGCGGGACTGGGTGCGGCGCTGCTGGCCGGACACGGCATCCGGGCGCTGCTGTATGGCATTTCCCCGCAGGACCCGGAATCGTTGCTTGCAGCCGTATTTCTTGTCGCGATGACAGCAGCGCTGGCGACAGTATTCCCGGTGCTCCACGCCACGGAAACCGAGCCGGCGGATACACTCCGGTTAGAGAATTAAGCCTTACTTAATACGGCCGTCGCGCATGGTTACAGTGCGGTCAGCGAAGGCGGCGGCTTCCGGGTTGTGAGTGATCATCAGGATTGTCTGCCCGATACGCTGATTCAAGCCGCGCAAGAGGTTGAGCACCGCGGTCGAGTTTTCGGTGTCCAGATTTCCGGTCGGCTCGTCCGCCAGCAGAATCGCAGGCTGGTTGACCAGGGCGCGCGCGATTGCTACGCGCTGCTGCTCGCCTCCGGAAAGCGCGCGAGGTTTGTGATCGAGGCGATTGGCAATGCCGAGCAATTGCAGAGTATCGCTGAATCCGGGCGGCTCGGCTGGAACACTGGCAATCGAACGCGCCAACGCAATGTTGTCGCGGGCTGAGAGCGTGGGCAAAAGATTGTATTTCTGAAAAACAAAGCCAACCTTCTTTTGGCGCATCTCTGTCCGTTGCGATTCACCCATTTTGCGCAAATCAACGCCGTCGATCCAAACCTCGCCGGCGGTGGGCGGCGCGAGGCCGCCGAGGATATGGAACAGCGTCGATTTGCCGGAACCGGAAGGTCCCACAACGGCTAGAAATTCTCCACGACTGACGTCCAGATCGACACCGCGCAATGCATGCACGTCTACTTCTCCGACGCGATACGTTTTGCGCAGATCGCGGACGCGAATCATTTCGGGATTACTCATACGCGAGCGCCTCAATGGCATCTTGCCTGGCGGCTTTGAGGCCGGGATAGATAGCGCCGAGCAGCGCACCGGCAAGCGCGATGGCGCCAGCCCTCGGCCACCATGCGGGCACTGCAATCACGGTCATGGAGGCCGGCAGGAAAGTTGTCACCAGTTCCCTGGCGATAAACGAAAGAAAAATTCCGATCCCGCACCCGACCATGGCAAGCACCACGGCTTCGCGCACCAACATGTTGATGATGGTCAGGGGCTTCGCGCCCAGCGCTTTCAAAATGCCGATCTCGCGCGTGCGCTCGATCACGGCCGTGTACATGGAAAGAAAGACTACCAGGAAGCCCACTACCACGGACAGAGCCGTAATCACCCAGATAAACGTTTGCAATTGCGGAATGTTGTTGATGCTGAATTGAGAAAGCAAATCGGCCAGCGGAATCGCGCGGAGCTGGCCCTCTAACGTCTTATTCAGTTGGATCACCATCTGATCGGTCAACGCCGGGTCATCGAGTTTCACCAGAATCTGAGAGATGCGATTGCCGTTTCCCGTGAGATTTTGCAGGGTAGTGATCGGCACGATGAAACGCGCCAGCTTACCGCCTTGCACGATTCCGGCAAGACGCCAGGGATGGTTTAATAAGCGCACCGTTTGCCCGATGTGCAGATTTCTTTGACGAGCATAGGAATCGTCCACCAGAAGATCATCGGGACCGCTGGGAGGGCCGCCGGCAAGGAACCGGAAACCACCGCTGATCTTTTCAAACTGGGGGAAATCGACGCCATTCATGGCCGTCACCAACTCCACCATCTGCGAGAGTACGCCGACCGCCTGGACGACATGCGGCTGTTTGGCTACCAGCGGCACGAATTTTTCGCTGACCTGGCCGGTGTTAAAAGAAATTGTGCCCTGCGTGCCGGGCTTCAGGAAAATGTCGGCCCCAGTTCCCTTAGAGCGTTCCGCTGACTCTTGCAACAAGCCCTCGCTGAGCCCGACAAGCGTCAGAATAGACATCACCTGAACGCCCACGACCAGCGCGCTCAGCAACGTGCGCACCCAGCGGTATTTTAAATTTTCGATAACAAGCTTATTGATCATTTACAGAACTGACTCTGTCAGAGTCTCATGGCTGCCCGGCGAGAAAATCCTTGGCGACTTTTTCCACAGATTGATGCTGCACTTGCACACGCCGGTTCAAGTCACGCATGATGTCGTCGCCCAGGTGATTTTCCAGCATACGCAATGCCAAAACAACTTGCGGCTTTTCCCGCGCCAGGCTTTGCCGCACCACGAAGCAGGCATTGTAAGGAGGGAACGCGCGTGAGTCATCCTGCAGCGCTACAAAGTTCGGATCTGTCAATTGCGCGTCAGTGGAATTACCGGCCGCCATGTCGACGTTGTGCTGCTGTAAAGCCTGATATAGCAGGCCCAGATCCATGCTGCGAGGAGTTCCTTCCCAGTGAAGCGGATAAGTTTTGTTCAATTTTTGCAGGCCATCGGGGCGTGTCAAGAATTCGTAGCCAACGCCCAGGCGCCATTTTCGCGACCCGGCCGACGAGAGAGCGGGCTTGCTCAGCCGCCGCGCATCTTCCGCGCGTACGACCATGGCAAACGTGTCATTGAAGCCGAGCGGCGGCAGCCAAATCAGGCGATAGCGGCTGAGATAGGCGTCCTTCACCTGCATGTACGCTCGAGCAGGATCGGGAGGGGCCGCTTGTTTGAGAATGACGCTGGCGCCGGTACCGGTATATTCCGGATACAAATCGATATCCCCGTGCAGAATGGCTTCATGCGTAAGGAGCGTGCCGCCAAGGTTCAGTTTGCGCTCGACCTGGATGTGCAGTTTGCGTTCCAGTTGTTGCGCGGCAATTTCACCGAGTATCCACTGTTCCGTAAAATTCTTCGAACCCACTACGATGGTGGAACGGTGGCCGCCGCAGCCTTCTAGAATGAGTAGCGCCGCCATCACGGCAAGAGGCTTCATCGGATAGCGATCCTTTTTTCCAGCAGCGACATAGCGGCATCCGCGAGCAAGGCCATGGTAGCAGCAGGAATCGCGCCCGCTAGGATCTGCAGGGTATCGACCGACGCCACGCCACGAAAAATCAGGACGCCCAATCCCCCGCCCCCGATGATGGCCGCGATTACGGCTGTTCCTATATTGGTGACCAGCGCAATGCGAATTCCGGCCAGAATTGTGGGAGCCGCGAGCGGCAGTTCCACCAGTTGCAGTAGCTGCCGGTTGGTCATACCCATGGCTACGGCCGCGTCGCGCAAAGTCTGGTCGACCGAGGCGATACCGACAATCGTATTACGCAGAATGGGTAGCAGCGAATACAGAACCAAGCAGATGATGGCAGTGTGCCTTCCGATTCCTCCTATTAGAGGCACGGGAAGCAAAAAACCGAACAAGGCAACACTCGGGATAGTTTGCAGTACGTTTGCCACGGTTAGGGATGCCCTACGCAGCGTGGGGCGGCGCGTGCCCAGGATACCTAATCCGACACCGATGATGACGGCAATCAGCGAAGAGACCCCAACCAGGAACAAATGTTCACCGGTTAGAGCAGCTACATCGTTAAGCAGCGTCTTTAGAACGATGGGGTCCAAGATAGCAGTCCGAAGCTTCGCCAGCCTAAGGCTTCGGCGCCTGGTCTTTCTGTTGGGTCCCTATTTTTTGATGGGTCTCGACCGAGAAAAGATGGCACTCTTCAAGGTCTTCGCGGAAGCGAAAGCGGGGATGCAGAAACAGCGCGGCCTTCATATCGCCGCTGCCCTCTATCATTTGGGTCAACCACACGCCATCGGCCTGCCGCTGCTGAATCAGATGCACGCGAAATCCCTTGTGGACATTTGCCAGTAAGCCGCCGCCAATCTTGACGTCGCGAATTGTCTCTATCTGAATTTCCTGTGGCCTGCCCGACTCTTCGTCCATCCAGATGCGCCCGGTCAGCGCCTTCGCAAAACGCTCCTCCAGGCGGCGAGGACGGAAATTGGGGTCTCCGGCTAAATCATAAACTACTATGCTGCGGTTATCGTGCCGTTCGCGGCGGCCGTTAGAAAAGCTTAGCGCCCGCAGGAACATGTCAACCTGCTTTTCATTTTGCGCTTGCTCTTTCTCCACCTTAGAGCGGTCGGAATACTTCTTCACTTCCTTGTCGACACGTGCCTGTTCTTTTTTTGCGTCGCCGGCGCTGAGCGGTACGCCATCGCGCGATTGCAAATGCTCGATCTCCATGCCGTTAACGTAAAATCGCTCCTCGACTCGCCGCCGCGCTCGCTTCACTGAACCGTCCGAGTTTAGATCGAACTCCTGCACGCGAACCATACACGAATAGTTTTCAAGATCCTGTTCCGATTTCCGCATGTTCGCTATGGCGCGCTCCTTCAACTGGCGCGGATCCGGCAGTTGGGCGTCGCCTTTGGAAGGTTGCGGCGCGCCTGCCAATAGCAATGCGATCATCGGGAAGATCAATTCCCGCCTCCCTGAGAAAGAGCACGGGAAAGAGAGGGCGGAAGCGTTTCGATGAACGAACGCGCCACCGGTGTGCCGGCGTCAAAAAACCCGGAAGGCGAGACCAGGCATTCCAACTTGCCGCGATCGAGCACGGCTATGCGCGTGCCGATCGCGAGCGCCTCCAAAAGATCGTGAGTGACAAACACAGATGCTACGTTATAACGCCCGCGCAATAGCAGAAACTGCTGTTGCATTTCATGCCGGGTCACCGGGTCGAGCGCTCCAAAGGGTTCGTCAAACAAGAGCAGCCCCGGTTCCGCGGCGAGTGCCCGCGCGACCGCGACGCGCTGCCGCTGGCCGCCGGAAAGCTCATGCGGAAGGCGCTTGCCGATCTCCTCATTGAGCCCAACCTGCTCGAGCAGTGCCCGCGCGCGCTGCTGCTGCTGTTCCGGTGGCCAGCCAAGCAAGCGCGGCACTAGCGAGACGTTTCGCGCCACGGTCCAGTGTGGGAGTAGCCCGAACTCTTGAATGACGTAGCCCGTCTTGCGGCGTAGCTCAATGGGATCCATTTGTCTGATATCCCGTCCGGCCAGCAATATCTCCCCGGTAGTAGTGTCCAGCATGCGGTTGATCAACCGGAGCGCGGTCGTTTTGCCGGAGCCGCTGCGGCCAAGCAGCACTAGGGTTTCTCCGCGTTCTACTTCAAAGCTGATGCCATCGAGGACTCGGCGGCCATCCGCTTTGCCGCCAGGCAGCCGGTAACCGACATCATGAAAAGAGAGATAAGGCAGAGCGGTTCCTTACGTATATTATGCGGGAAAGTAAATATTTGTTGGAAGTAGTAGCTTTGGCGCGCAATCCATGGTAAATACAGTCTAGGTGCAGGCGGGATCTGCTTACCCTGTTCATTCGATTTTAAGCCCCGCCTTCTTTACGGAAGATTCCAGCGCCGCCCAGAATAGGTATTTCTGATCACCTGGAACTGCATCGGGTTTGTCCCCAGTCAGCGGCAGTAACCTGGTTACATTTTTTTTATTCGAAACACTAGGACTAGCCGACCGGGCTGGAATTTCAAGGAGCCGATCAACGACATATGGACGGAGATCGCAAGTACAGGCAACAGGGCTATCAGCAGGATGCGGGACGAAGTTCCGACTCGTACCGGCTCGAACGCCCTAAACAGCAGGGCCCGAAGCCGCCTCTCGATATAACGGGACCAAAGCTTCCGCGACTAGTGCAGAACATAGCAGCATCACGCTGTTTCAACTGCACGACCACGCTGTTGCCGGACATAAAAGTTAACAGCACCTGCCCTAAATGCGGCGTGGCGCTACACTGCTGCAAACAGTGTGTCAACTTTGATTCTTCGACACGCTTTCAATGTTTGAAGCCGATTCCGGTGCGGATACCAATGAAAGATCAGGCCAACACGTGCGAGCTTTTCTCACCGCGCGTGACGGTGGCCCGCGACGCGCTTCCGGCAGGGCCGCCAGCGGCGCGGGTTCCCGAGAGCAATGTCAACACCGCTCCGCGTAATGCCACGGATGCGCGCGCTGCCTTTGACAGCTTGTTCAAAAAATAGAACGAAAACTATTTCCCGGGCGAAGCATGCTGGTCCGAAGGCAGCTCCGAAGTAAAATAGGAATATGTTCCTCGAAAGGATCAAGTGTCTCGGGAAGGAAGAGACACTTTGAATTCACTGAATCTGGATAATCCGGGTTTAGCGGTTGATCTCGGATTTTTTGAGTTATTGACTGGAAGCCACCTACACTATTTAGGCTATCCTCTCGTCCCCGCCGGACGGAGCCCGCAAGATGCAGCGCGCTGGTTATACGAGGAGTCTCCGCAGTGCCTATTGGCTCACAATAGGGCAGCTGACCCTCATTTCATCTATGCCAACAAGGCGGTTCAAGCATGCTTCGAGTATTCCTGGGGCGAGATGATCTCGCTTCCCTCCCGGCTCTCAGCCGAAGCGCCTGATCGCGCGGAACGCCAGCGACTGCTGGACAAAGTGTCTCGGGACGGTTTTGCTAACGATTATCGCGGCGTGCGAATCGCCAAATCGGGACGGCGCTTTTGGATCGAGAACGTAGCAGTGTGGCAGCTGGTCGATAAAGACGGAGTTCTCCACGGACAGGCAGCGGTCTTCCAGGGCTGGCGTGATCTTTAACTGGCGCTCCCATTCAAGAAATATACCTGGTAGGCGGAAATAATGAAATTGTTGAAAACCACGCTTTTGTTGGCGGCCTTGTGCCCGTATGTTATGGCTGCCGCCGATCCGCAGCCTGAAATAAAGTCAGAGACATTGTTGCGCACCAGTTCAGCTTGGAATGACGTTCATTATGAGCCCTATTCCAAAGGCGCGCCGCAATTATCTATTTTAAGGATTACGATCCCCCCTCATTCGACGATGAAATGGCACACTCATCCAATGCCGAACGCCGCCTACATCATATCCGGCGAACTCACGGTCGAAGAGCCGGGCGGGAACCGGAAACGGCACTTCGTGGCCGGGCAGGTGGTGCCGGAGACAGTGAACACGCTGCATCGTGGAGTAACGGGAGATCAGGGTGTTGTGCTGATTGTGTTTTACGCCGGAGTGCAAGGGATGCCTCTTGCGGAAATAAAGCAGTAAGCTTCATTTTTCGAAAGTCCGAAATACCGAAACGGAGCCGGAAGCGTTGGCGCCCGCGATCTTCCATTGCTCACGAACGCCCTAAGTAAACGGCATTGGGCGCCAGCATGACTTGTCGAAGATACCGAGGAAAACACCATGGGAAAGCTTGAAGGAAAGATCGCTGTTATCACGGGAGGCAGCACCGGCATCGGATTTGCCACGGCCCAGCGATTCGTTTTAGAAGGCGCTTATGTGTTTATTACCGGGCGGCGCCAAAGCGAGCTGGATGCAGCTGTAAAGCAGATTGGAAAGAACATTACGGCGGTGCAGGGAGACGTTTCCCGCATGGCGGATCTCGATCGGTTGTTCACCCTAGTAAAGGAACAGAAGGGCCGCGTGGACATCCTCTTCGCCAACCCGGGCGCTGGTGTGTTGGTCCCGTTAGCGCAGATCACTGAGGAACAGTTCGACCACACCTTCGATATCACTACGAAAGGTACGCTCTTCACTGTACAGAAGGCGCTGCCGTTGATGCCCGAGGGAGCATCGATCGTGATCAACGGGTCGCTGCTTTCAGTGAAGGCGGCGCCGGCCTTAGGCGCGCTTGCCGCGAGTAAGGCGGCCTTGCGTTCGTTCGCGCGAACTTGGACAGTCGAGCTAAAAGACCGCAAAATCCGTGTAAATGTCGTCCACCCCGGCGCTGTCATCACACCAGGCTTAAAGACGGAGTTGGGCCTGAATGACGAACAGATCGGGCAGATCGAAATCCGGACTGCCGCCACTGCACCCCTGGGCCGCACTGGCACGGCCGACGAGATCGCCAAGGCTGTCGTCTTCCTGGCCTCGGATGACAGCAGCTATGTCGCAGGCATCGAACTCTTCGTCGACGGAGGTTCGACGCAGATATGATCTCGAGCAACTGAACCGTTTAGCGGTTTTCTGCTCCCCTTATTTTCGAACGGAGCCAGGTTAGACGTGCTGGTGGAAAAATAGCCGGATATCTATTTTTGTGATGAGGTCATTGGACAGTTCGAATTCTTGTGTCCAATCGTGATCGGCCGCTCCGTTGATGGGCTCCAGGAGTTCAAGATCTCCATGCATCCGCACCAAAACATGCGTAGGCGTCTCTTCCACATACTCATGGCGAGACTGGCCATTTACGGAAAAGTGTTTAGACTACGCGATAATACCTTCGAAGAAACCATCGATCCCGTGATAAGTAAAAGTGCCTCGAGTATCTGAGGCGATAGTTACTAGCTCGGGTGAAAAAAGCTTTGCCTGTTCACGAGTGAACACGTCGAAGCCCTGTCCGCGATCACGAGATAATTCTTAAGGAACTGACGTACTATTTCGTTGCTCATTAATTTGCCCGGAGTCCGGAATGAATGACACACGGGCTAACCTTTTATTCCCCGTTGCCGCAGCCGGTTACGGATTGGACAAGCCCGGATTCATGGGAAGCGGCTCAGACGATAATTCAGAATCGGGAACGCCGCGCACTAACTTAAATGTTCGCTCCCACCGTGTTCGAGTGAAAAAATGCTCACCCAGATCGACAAAATGCGTTAGCAGGGAGCTTGTTGAATCGCCAGTCAGATCCTCGGTGGATGCCCTGTAAGACCAGTAGATCAAGAAGGGCTTGCCTATGATGTTCTCTCTTGGAACAAAGCCCCAATAACGGCTATCGGACGAATTGTCGCGATTGTCTCCCATTGCAAAGTATTTATTGGCTGGAACGATCACCTCGCCGGCAACGACGTCCCGATCCAGCATTTGGCCCTGCGCCTGCTGCGCACGCTCTTCCTTTACCGGCCGGCAACAGGCGGTGGGAAAGTTGTCGAGCGCGGGCTCGTATGCGTACTTGTGGTAGACGTACGGCTCGTTGAGCCTAATCCCGTTTCGATAGACAATGCCATTATCGATTTTAAGGCGGTCTCCGGGCATTCCAATCAATCGCTTGACTAATGTTTGATTGATCTCCGGGGGATAGCGAAAGACGATAATGTCACCATGTTTGGGATCCTGGTAGGGCAGCAAATGCTTACTGATCGGACCGGCTGGAGCATAAGCCAGTTTGTCCACCAAAAGGTGATCGCCAATCAGAAGTGTGTCTTGCATGGAGCCGGTTGGGATGACAAACGCCTGTGCCAGCGTCGTTGTCCCAAAGAGAAGCAGGAGGATCGTAACGGCCCACTCCGCAATACTGTTTCGTTTACCTTCGATCTTCGGCTTCGTTTTGGATGTTTTCAAGGTCTTCTACTTTCCGGCATCTAATTATCACCCAGCGCACGCGGATCACCTTCCGGCCAAGGCTCGGCAGGCGCTAGCTGCGACAATGGGCGTTCCGCTGCCCAATGGCTCAATCTAAAATTAAAAAGAAATCTACTGGTCCGGTAAAAACCTCCTTCATGCCAAGACAGGGAGCCATTCCCTGCCTCGTGCTGGTACTGCTTGCTCTGATCGTCATCGCCCTGGTACTATTTTTCGCGCTACGCTCGGCAGGCCAGTAACCGCCCAGAAAGACCCGGATAAAGATCTTACATGCGAACTGACGGAAGACAACCAAACCAACTGCGCCCGACCAGTATTACGACCGGCTATTTGATGACAGCCGAAGGATCGGTATTGATTGAGGTGGGCAATACGCGCGTGCTGTGCGCCGCAACTGTGGAAGATACCGTGCCCTCGTTCCTGCGAGGGTCCGGGAAAGGCTGGGTGACAGCCGAGTATTCGATGCTGCCGCGCGCGACCGTGACACGTACGCAGCGCGAAGTCATCAAGGGCCGGCCTTCGGGAAGAACGCACGAAATACAGCGCCTGATCGGACGGTCGCTGCGTTCAGCGGTAGATCTGGCCGTCCTGGGCGAGCGCAGCATCATAGTGGACTGCGACGTTCTGCAAGCCGACGGTGGGACGCGCACCGCCGCTATTACCGGCGCTTACGTGGCACTGGCAATCGCCCTCCACACACTCGTGAAATTCAAGGCAGTAGCAAAGACTCCGCTGCTTGACTCAGTTGCCGCCACCAGCGTCGGGATGGTGGGCAGCACGGCTATGCTCGATCTGGCGTATGAAGAAGATTCACGAGCGGGCGTGGATATGAATGTGGTGATGACAGGTTCGGACAAATTTGTGGAGGTGCAAGCCACCGCCGAACATACGCCTTTCGAAGATAACCAGCTGAACGAATTGCTGACACTGGCTCGCAGCGGCATCACTGACCTGCGGACGATTCAAGAGGCGGCGCTGGCGGCACATGCGCAGCGGCACGGATGACGATTCTCTACGCCTGCTCAAGCAATAAGGGCAAGCTGGCGGAGTTTTCACTGGCGGCGGAACAGGCTGGCCTGAGCCAGTTTGAAATACTGCCGCTACCTGGCTTGAAACGGATTGAGCCGCCGGAAGAGACTGGCGCGGCGTTTGAAGAGAACGCCGTGCTGAAGGCCCTCTACTATGCCCGTTTTAGCCAAGAATTAGTATTTGCCGATGACTCGGGCCTGGAAGTGGAGGCCCTGGGCGGAGCGCCGGGTGTTGTATCGGCGCGTTTCGCCGGACCCGATGCCACCGACCAGCAGAACAATGCCCTGCTGCTGAAGGAGATGGCGGCGGAAGGGCCGCCTCGAAACGCGCGCTTCGTCACGGTGATCGCGCTGGCCAAGGCGGGCAAACTGCTGACCGTCGCGCATGGCGTCGTAGCGGGCAGTATTTTGAGGGAAGAGCGAGGCACGTGCGGCTTTGGCTATGACCCGTTGTTTTTCTACCCGCCTTTGAACCGGTCGTTCGGAGAGCTGTCCGATCCCGAAAAATTCGCCGTCAGCGCGCGTGGAAATGCCAGCCGCAACCTGCTTCATTGGCTAGCTGCCCGCGAGTTTTAGCCGGCAGGTTATGGTTGGGACTGAAAGCCCGATTTCAGTCCGATAGGATTAAGATACATACAGTGCACCGCTATTTACTTCACAACGGTGAGATACGGGACAGCACCCAACCGCTGTTATCTCCGGGCCAGGTCGGCTTTATGAATGGCTGGGGCGTGTTCAGCACGCTGCGGGTCTCCAAGGGAGTGTTATTTGCGTTCGAACGACACTACGCGCGTATGCGGCACGATGCCGCGCGACTGCGCGTGCCGTTTGAGTTTTCGGCCGCGGAACTCGAAAATACCTTGCAAACGCTGATAGAAGCGAACCAGGCCCACGACGCCACTCTGCGCGTGACGGTTGTCCGGAATAGAGGCGGGTTGTTCGAGGCGGCCGGAATTTCACGCGACTCCGATCTGACGGCTTTCACCGCCGATTTAACCAGTTGGGCGGATGGCGTTCATTTGAACTATGTCCCCAATGGCCGGTTCGGCGCCTGCCCGTTTGCGGGGGCCAAGATCACGTCCTGGGCGCAGAATCTCACTTGGAACGAGGACGCACACCAGCGCGGCTTCGATGAAGTGATTTTGTTAAACGAGCACGGGCAGGTGAGCGAATGCACGTCCGCTAATATTTTTTGCATACACGGCGAGCATGTTTACACGCCGCCGCTGGCGACATCCGGTTGCCTGCCGGGAGTCACACGGGCGGTCCTGCTAGAAGATATCCAGCTACCGGGCATGACGATTTGTGAGAAGGAACTCAATCCCGCCGATTTGGCCAACAGCGAGCAGGTGTTCATCACTTCGACCACCCGCGACTTGCTTCCGGTGCTCTCCGCGGACAGGCAACCGCTGCAGCAGAATCAAAGTGCGTTGCGCTTGCTGCAACAAGCTTTCTTGAGTTATCGCGAAAGCTACGTGGCCCGCCACACTGGTTCCAAAGAAGCCCTTGCTGTATGAACCGGTCTGTCTCCAGTTGCCCGCATTGCCATAGCTCCAATATCCGCCGGTCGAGAAGAAAGGGACTCGGCGAGTTGGCAAAGATGGCGGCCGGACTTTATCCGTTCCGCTGCTCCTTCTGCAACCAGAGGTTTTGGGCCAACATTTGGCAGCTGAGCTGGTGGAGATACGCCAAGTGTCCCAAATGCCTGGGCTTGACCCTGACTACCTGGTCGCGCAAGAGCCACCACTTGAGCATCTGGACCAAGTTGATGCTGACCTCGGGGGCGACGCGCTACCGGTGCAACACCTGCCGTTTTAACTTTGCGAGCTTTAAACCCGCTTGGGATGGTCCGGTGGCTCAGTCTTTAGAGAGTGGCAGGCAGGAGACAACAATGTGATGCCTCCAACGGAAGAACGTACTAGAACGGCGCGGACAAACCAACAAATTTAGATTGCACTCGATTTCACTGGACTGTTCTGCCGCGACAATACCAACAGGCAGCCGATTTGTTCGCCCAACGTGCTCAACATTTCCATATCTCCGCCGGAATGGGTGCGCGGTTCACGGTGCTGCACGTTGATGACGCCGACCACTTTATTTTGGGAAATGATGGGCACCGAAAGAAACGCTTCGAACGTATCTTGCGGAAGATCCTTGAAATACTTGAAGCGCGAATCGTTATACGCCTCGCGTGAAATGGCCAGTAGCCGCCTCTCGCGCGCCACCCAGCCGGTGAGCCCTTCGTCCAAGCGCAGGCGCACTCTCCCGATATTTTGCCGGTGCGGTTCGCTGGAGGCGCAGAGCACCAGTTGGCCCTCCTCCACCAGGTAAATCAGGCAGGAATCGCATTGCAGGAAGTCGCTGACGAGGTTCACCATCTCCTGCAGCACGCCGTCCAGTGCCAGGTCACGGGTCATCAGACGGCTCACGCGTTGAAATAAACGAAGCTGCTGCTCGACCCGGTCCAAGCGGGCTTCCAAATCTCTTGTCTTCGCCACTGCCGGATATTATCCCAAACCCAGACAATTTCAATTTGGTTTCGAAAATGCGCCGGTACTGCGGACATCCCGGACGGCTTAAGCGGCGAGGAGTAGTACGATGAATGGAGCATTCGCTAGGAGACCCCTTTGCATGTGGAGCAAAAGAAAAGAAGACGAACTGCCACAGCGGCCCGAAAGACCAGCTATAGTGCCAGTAACACCCGCGGTGGAACCGCAGAGGAGAGATACTAACACCATGTCATCGCCAACTCGAAGTTTTGAACCGGAATCCGTGGGAGGATCACCCCGCGGCGGCATCAGTGGTTCTGCCGCACTGGGCAAGAACGTCACCGTTAAGGGCCAGATTTTCGCCCGTGAGGACTTGACCATCGATGGCGAAGTGGAAGGCACAGTGGAATGCCATGAGCACCGCCTGACTATCGGCCCGAACGCCCGCGTGCAAGCCGGATTGAAAGCCCGTGAAATTATCATTCAGGGTTCGATCCAGGGCAACGTCGACGCCACCGATAAAATCGACATCAAAAAAGAAGCCAAACTGGTCGGCGATATCAAAACCAGCCGCATCGTGATCGAAGACGGAGCTTACTTCAAGGGAAGCATCGACATTTCGAAGCCGACCGGCAGGCCGCAGCAGGGTCCGGCCGCGATTGCAGGTCCGACGCCCGTGGCGCCTTCTCCGTCAGTTGCAAGCGCCGCCGGCACCACTAGCCGCTAAACCCGTTCCGCCATGGAGAGTCCATCGTAATTCCTTCGCCGCAAGGCAGGCGATCTCTCCTCTTGTAGGCGCGAAACCGGGCGCGATGCCGTCTCCGTGGTCAGAGCCAACGTGCAATCGGTCTGTGCGTGTGAGTCTTGACCAGAGGCACGTCAGGCCGCCGGGACTAAGTTTTAGCTGTTATATCGTTTATGAAGTTTGGCGCAGCAAAGGGAACCGGAAAGCCGCCGGCAAACGGCGACGAGACACCCATTACCCGGCGAAGCAGCGGGTTTGAGCAGTTTTACGCGATGTTACTCGCTTCTCCGAACCTGTCGGTTTTGGATATGTCGGGAGCTAGCCAAGCCAACATCAGCATCATCACCGGGGCCGGGCATCGAATGTCTTCGGACGATATTCTGGGCGCGATGCACCAGTTTTTCGGAGACGATTTTCTGGAGAACCAGCAGGCTGCCAGCAACGCGCAACGTTTTCTGGAGACTACGCTCACCTTTCCCACGGCGTCTTTCGACGGCGCGTTGGCGTGGGATGCGCTGCAGTTCATTGCGTCTCCATTGATCGAACTGACGATTGCGGAACTGCTTCGGGTCGTCAGACCTGGCGGGCTCATTCTGGCCTTCTTCAACTCCAGCGAGAAGGTTACCCGGTTGCCGCTGTACAACTACCGCATAAAGGATTCGAAGAACATCATGCAGATTCCACGCGGCGGCACGCAGCGTTGTCAATACTTCAATAACCGGACGATTGAAAAACTGTTTGAACCGGCGGCGGCCGTTAAGTTTTTCCTGACTCGCGATAATCTTCGCGAAGTCCTGATCCGGCGTTGAGGCGTTTAATTTTAGAGGAGTTTCCAGTTGGCTTTAGAAGATGACCTGCTGCGCCAGCGGCAGGAGCGTGCGGCGCAAATTCGCGAACTCGGATTCGAGCCTTATGGGCAAGCGTTCGATTACACTCATACGATTCCCGGAATTTGGGCCGAATACGGCGACAAGACCGCCGAAGATCTCGTTCCGCATGTGCAGGTCCGCGTGGCCGGGCGCATCCAAACCGTGCGCCGCATGGGCAAAGCAGGCTTTCTGCATCTGCTGCAGCAAGGCGAAAAACTGCAAATTTATGTTAAGAAAGACGCGGTAAGCGAGACCGCGTACAAGCTGTATGAGTTGCTGGACATCGGCGATATCATCGGCGTTTCCGGGTATCTGTTCCGCACCAAGACGGGCGAACTAAGCATTCACGTCGAGGAGTTGTTTTTTCTTTCAAAAATCATGCTGCCGCTGCCGGAAAAATGGCATGGGCTTGAAGATGTCGAGACGCGCTACCGGCAGCGCTACCTGGATCTGATTTCCAACCCGGAAGTACGCAAAGTTTTCATCACGCGGAGCCGCGTCGTTCAATCCTTGCGGCGGCAGTTGGACGCACTCGGGTTCCTGGAAGTGGAAACGCCCATGATGCAGCCGCTGCATGGCGGAGCTACCGCGCGTCCGTTCCACACGCACCATAATGCTCTGGATATCGATCTGTATCTGCGGATTGCGCCGGAACTCTATTTGAAGCGGCTGGTAGTGGGCGGATTGGAACGCGTGTACGAAATCAACCGCAACTTCCGCAACGAAGGAATATCCACGCACCACAATCCCGAGTTCACGATGCTTGAGTTTTATCAGGCGTATACGGATTACCGCGGGATGATCGAATTGTCGAAGACCCTGCTGCGGCAAGTGGCGATTGACGCCACGGGTTCAGCGCAAGTCAGCTACCAGGGCCGCTCGCTCGATTTCGCCAACTTCCGGCAGTTTTCGATGCGCGAGGCGTTGATCGAGTTCTGGCCGCACGCCGGCAAACCGTCACTGGACAACGTGAAAGATCCCGAGTGGCTGCTGAGCCATTCGAAGGAACGCACGCCGGGAGTGGCTCTGGTGGATCTGTTTGAACGGCACGCCGAGGAGCAGCTGTTCGAACCAACGATTATCTATGATTTTCCGGTCGAGGTATCACCGCTGTCGAAGAACAAGCGGGATGAGCCGGATTTTGTGGAACGCTTCGAGATCTACGCGGCGGGCATGGAGATTGCGAACGCTTTCACCGAGTTGAACGATCCGCAGGAGCAGCGCCGCCGCTTTGAGCAGCAACTGGACCGCAAAGCAGGCGGTGATGAAGAGGCGCACCTGATGGATGAGGACTATGTGCGGGCCCTCTGCTACGGCATGCCTCCCACCGGCGGTGAAGGCGTCGGCATCGATCGTTTGACCATGATCCTCACTGACTCCAAATCGATCCGCGACGTAATTTTGTTCCCGCTGCTGCGTCCGGAAGGCCCGATCGGACTAGTGGACCGCTTGCGCGCGCTAGATTAGTAGCGCCGACATGTCGCGCTTCGAATGGCTGGTCGCGCTCCGCTACCTGCGGGCTAAACGCAAGCAGACCACTATTTCTGTTATCACCGTCATTTCCATCCTGGGCGTGGCCGCCGGGGTCGCGGCGCTCATTATCGCGCTGGCAATTAATAACGGTTTTCAGAGCACGCTCGAAGCGAGTTTACTGAGCGCCACCGCGCACGTGAACATTCTGGAAAGCAGTCCCAGCCTCGGGATCTCGGACTGGCAGCCGCTTATTCCTAAGCTGATGCGCATTCCGCACGTGGTCAGCGCCACGCCCGGCCTCTACGGTGGAGTCGCATTGAAAGGGCCATTGCTGGGCGATAGCGCGGTGCTGAAGGGCGTGCCGCTGGGTCATGGCGCACCAGTGCCGGAAATGCTGCGGCATTTGAAGAGCGGCTCCCTTACGGAGTTCGACACCGCTCGCGGCCGCGAGTATCAGATTGTGCTGGGCGCGCGCCTGGCTGAACAGGTGGGCGTGGTCTTGCATAGTCCGGTCACCCTGATCAGTTATCAAGGTCAACTCACGCCTCTGGGTCCGATGCCCAGTTTGTTTCATTTTCGGGTTGCCGGTATTTTCGAATCGGGATTGTACGATCTGGATTCGAAATGGGCCTTCACGTCACTACCCACGGCGCAGCGTGTTTTGGATCTGAGCGACGTGGTGAACACCATCGAGCTGCGTTTGGACAATATTTACGAAGCTCCGGCAGTCGCCCGCGCGGCCGAGGCGATAACCGGGCCCAAGCTCATGGCTTCCACCTGGATGGACCAGAATCACTCGTTATTAAACGCGCTGAAGCTCGAAAAGACCGTGAGCTTGATCACCGTGAGCCTGATTGAAATGGTAGCTGCGCTGAACATCCTGGTGGTGCTGGTAATGCTGGTGATGGAGAAGCATCGCGACGTGGCGATTCTCATGTCGATGGGCGCGCGCCGCCAGCAAGTGCAGCGCATTTTCGTTCTACAGGGGCTGATCATCGGAGCCCTGGGCTGTTTTCTCGGACTGACCGCCGGTTATACAGTCACGATGTTGTTCAACCATTACCGCTGGCTGAAACTCGATGAGCAGATCTACGCCATCAGCTATGTGCCGTTTATAAGCAACTGGACCGATGGCATTTGGGTTGCGGCGCTGGCGCTGGTGACCAGTTTCCTGGCCACTCTGCACCCTTCGAGAAACGCCGCGCGCATTGCCCCCGCCGAAGGGCTACGGTACGAGTAGCCCTAGCCATCAGAACATCAGCTTGATGCCAAGCTGCAGGTTGCGAGGTGCGCCAGTACCGATGCCGGGAGCGCCAAGGCCATTATCGAGCGTCTGGCTAATTTGTCCCAAAGTGCCGCTTCCGAACCTGTTGCCAATCGCTGACTGGACCGGGCCGGCCAGGTTCCGGGTGTTGAAGAGATTGAAAATCTCCAAACGCAGTTGGGCGGTAAACCGTTCGGTGATCCGGGTGTTCTTGAAGACTGAGAAATCCACCTGATAAGTAGGCGGCCCGTAAAACGAATTGCGCGCCTGATTGGAATACGTGCCAGCGGTGGGCAACGCGAAGGCGTTGGGATTGAACCAGTATGCGTAGCTCGGCTGGACGTCCGCCGGCACGCCCTGGAACGGATCGCCGGTCACTTGGGCGCGGTCCTTGTTCTCTCGCGTGCCGCTTATGTCTTGACCCGCAAATACGGTAAACGGCGAACCGCTGTAAAAGGACAACAACGAGTTGAACTGCCATCCGCCCAGCAGCAGTTTCAGGCGTCCCGGCGTGGGAGCGGCATAACTGACAAATCCAGCGAACGAATGCCGGATGTCGTAATCGGAGTTGCCGTAATCCCCTCTCAGGTCGTAGCTATTCTGCGGAAGACCGTTACGCGTGGCGGAGAGATCGTCGCGCGAGTGCCCCAACGTGTAATTCATCTTCATGGTGAAGCCATGCGAGTTGACGGTCCGCACCGAGGCGATCAGACCGTTGTAATAGCCGTTGCCTACCGACTGAATTTCGTTAATCGTGGCAAGGTTGGGGAACTGGCTGAAATACGGCCGCGAACTATTGGATGCGGGAGCGCCAATCGGAATCTGATTGATGTCCAGCGTGACCGGCAGATGCCTGCTGAGGGTGCCCGTATAGCCCACTTCCAACACGGAGCTGTTGCTGATCTGGTACTGGATATTCAGGTTCGAGTTCTGCGTATATGCGGTCACGAAATGCTGGCTGACGGAAAAAGCGCCAAACGGGCCGCTGGGCAGGGTCAAGCTGCCAAAGATCGGCACGCCGGGCTGAATCGTGGTCGCGTTAGGATTGGCCAGCGTGTACACCGGCGAACTTCCGCCCGGATTCGCCAAGATTCCGGTCGCGCCGCCATTGGGGGGCCGGTTGTCGCCGAAGTAGTTTACGTTCGGCACCTGGTAGAACAGGCCATAGCCGCCCCGAATCACCAGCTTGGTGCTTCCGAAAGGCTGATAAGCAAATCCGAAACGCGGGCCGAAGTCGGTATAATCCCGCGGATAAATCGTACCGAGCTGATTCACATAAGTGATGCCGCCCATCGACGGAATGAAGGTGGAGATACGGGCGCTGGAGTCTTCAATCGGGCTTTGGTAGTTCCAATTCAGGCCGTAATTCAGCGTCAAGTTCGGACGGGCCTTCCAACTGTCGGAAAAGAAGCCGCTCCATCCATTCAAATAGTAATTGCGCTGCAGGTCGCCGGATGTAATCGTTGCATTGTTGGCGTTCACTTTAAGGGAGAGAAAGTCGGCCAGCGGGTCTCCCGTTTGGGAGCCGTCAAAGGTGAAAAGCCCCCGTTTGTTGCGATCGTAAAAGACGTCTAACCGGGAGCGGCGGGTTCCCGCCCCGAAGCGGAGCTGGTGCGTTCCCAAGCTGTAAGTAAAGATTTGGTCCAGGTGTCCGGTTGTATCAATCCGGCCGAGTGGCGGAGTAAGTCCGATTTCATCAAAGCCGTTGATTGTGATGTCAGGCGAACCTAGAAGGCTCGGATCGGTAACTCCCGTGTTAAACCCTAGCGCCGGCATATTGAACCCGTTTGTTGCATCGTTAAATACTTGCTTGAAGTAATTGACGCCCGCCACGGTTTGGCTCACGAAGACCGGTGTAATGACGCCGTTGTACACCACCGAGAAATTATGCATGCGGCTGGGCGCCACTTGGTAGTAATAAGGAACCGCCGAGCCAACGGCGGCTGTTTGGGAACCCGTCCCACCGAAATACCGGACTGCTATGTTGTTTCGCTCGTTGAAAATATGGTCCAACTTTACGATGCCGTTGTAGCTATCCGAAGTGTTGTTCGCCGAACTGAGGAAATTGCCTTGGGAGGCCGGAAGGCCGGCGATACTCGACGGCCAAAGCGTGCGAATCATATTCAGCGCCACCGGGCTGACCTGAAGCCCCTGTCTTGCCAGTATTTGCGTCGATTGAGCGATAAAGGCGTTGGACGGAACAGTGCCTTCCGCGGTGTTGCCGGCAATATAATTCTGCTGTTCGTAGGTGACGAAGAAAAATGTGCGGTTCTTCCAGATAGGACCGCCCAACGAGCCGCCCTCCTGGTTATTCCGCAACGCGGTAATCGGTGCGGTCGCGGGTATAAACCAGTTGCGTGCCGCCAGAAACTCGTTGCGGTTGAAGTAGTACAGCGAACCGTGGAAATCGTTTGTTCCCGATTTGATCACAAGGTTCAACGTGCCGCCGCCGTTGCGTCCCTGTTCCGCGCTGCTGTTGGTCTGCAGTGAGAACTGGTCAATCGCATCGATCGGCAGCAGCGTAGCGGCAATGCCCGAAACGCCACCCTGGTTCACCGCCTGCGAGTTGTGCCACTGGTCATTATTGTCGGCGCCGTCAATCTGCCAATTGATGGAATTCACCCGTGTGCCGTTTACGGACCCGTTGGCGTTGACGCCAGGATTCAACTTGAGAAGCTGAGTAAAGTCGCGGCCATTCAGTGGAATATCGAGAATCGCCTTGGTCGGAATGACGCTGGTCAGGGCCGAAGAAGAGGTTTCAATGGACACCGAACTCGCGGCCACCTCCACCGTGATCGCCTGACTTGCGACACCCAGCGTAGCCTTTAGGTTGAAAATCCTGCCGGCTTCCACTGCGATGTCCTTGATATCCTGGGTTGCGAAGCCCGCTTGCGTCACCCTGAGCGAGTATCGTCCGAGCGGCAGGTCCTGAAACACGAATTCGCCCGCGCTGCCCGATTGTCCCGAACGCGTTAAACCGGTATCCGCGCTGGTTAGTTTCACCAGGGCGCCCGTAATCGGCGCGCCGCTTTGATCGACAACCGTACCCGCGATTCCCCCGCGAAAGGTTTGCCCTAGTGCCGCCCACTGCAAAGCGAATAGAAGTGCGGCCACCCTAATACTTCGTCCTGACATCGTTTGCCCCCTGAGATGCAAAAGTCCCGTCGGGCAAACTTTGCCGAACAGCCGTCGGACTGAGCCGGCTGATCTAAAGGATTTCAACCAGTGTAGTACTTTTTAGTTGCTTTGCGGTATGCGGGCGAAATCCCAAATTAATAATTGGATGTCTGTCGCATCCTGGCTGCCGGCAAATTCCACCAGCGCATACTCACCCGGAGGCAGCGGCTTTTCGGGCCATATCTTGTACAATCCGTTGCCGAGATCCTGCTCAAACGTGGCCATCTGTTTACGGGATTCCTCGGCTTGCTTTACCACCGGCAGAATGGAGATATTTTCCACCACTCGCACGTTCTTCTTGGGAGTGAGGCTTACGATTCCGAAGCGTTCCTCCTGCGCCAGCCGCAGGTAGAATTCCGGCCTCTCCTCGGTAACCGTGAACGTCGCGCGTTCCCCTTTTATAACGACGCTGGCTTTTCCGGGAACCAGAGGTATGGGCGACAAAACCTGGAGCACTTTGCGCTTCTTATCGGTAATTACCTGGTAATCGGACTGGGGCAGCGCTTCCACTTTGTTCGCCCGTTTGAAATAGGCGCCCGAGTTCATGGGAATGGCGGCAATCTCTTTTCGTAGTTCGCGCTCCGCCTGTTCCTCTTCCGCTTCGGCGCGCGATTGCTCTTTCAACTGCTCGACTTTACCTTTTCGTTCGGCTTCAGTCTTCTTAAGATCCAGCAACTCGTTGGGAATCTCCTCCCAGTCGCCGCGTTCGATGCTGTAATAACGGACTCTGTCGCCCTGCACCTGGTATTCGCGCACAAGGTGATAGCCGCCGTCTTTCAAATACAGCTTGAAAGTGTCGCCCAACAGCGCGAGAGCTGCCACGAGAAGCAAAAGGATTACTCTCACGACCGCCATTCTACATTTATATTAAGCCGCTTCACGTTAAGCCGCTTTGCCGGGTAGCGTGAGCGAGTGGGGCTGGCCTGGTGGGTTAACCTGGAAGTGATCATGGCAAACTTTGGCGAGGTAATCAGTTCCGCGGCGGCAATTGCCAAAGGAATGGGCATCACCTTCAAGGAGATGCTGCAACCGGCAATCACGGAAGAGTATCCGGATGGCCCTGCGCGCTTGCAGGAGCGCTTTCGTGGCGCGCACGTGCTGCAGCGGGATGAAAACGGCCTGGAAAAGTGCGTGGCCTGCTTCCTCTGCGCGGCGGCTTGCCCGGCCGATTGCATATACATAGAAGCGACGGAAAACACCGACCAGGAGCGTATCAGCGGTGGCGAACGATATGCCAAAGTCTATAACATAGATTACAATCGCTGCATCTTCTGCGGCTATTGCGTCGAGGCCTGCCCGACCGACGCCATCACCCATGGCCACGGCTTCGAACTGGCCAGCTATAACACTTCCACCTTGATCTACCGCAAAGAGCAGATGCTGGTAAAACTGGATGAAGGCGGCGCTGTTCCTACGCAACACAACCCCGCGCCTGCAGGCGCTGTTGGGAAGCTGTAGCGGCTTTCGAACAGTCCGGTACCCACATGAAGCGGGATCATTCTCACGAACCTGATCGTCGCTAAAATGACTAAAGATAACTAGTCAACATGGAGGCCACGCAGCTCAGTACTATCGCCGTGTTGGCCGAAAAGCCCTCGGTGGCGCGCGATATCGCCCGCGTCTTAGGAGCCACCAAACAAGGTGACGGCTACCTGCAGGGCAATGGCTATGTAGTCACTTGGGCCATTGGCCATCTGGTAGCTTTAGCGCAGCCGCATGAGATCAACCCTCAATGGCGTCAGTGGCGCAGTGAACTGCTGCCCATGCTGCCGGAGCGCTGGCCGCTGGTTACCTACGAAAAGACCCGCGATCAATTCGAGGTTGTGCGGAAGATCATTAATTCTCCGCGTGTCTCACGCATCGTATGCGCGACTGACGCAGGGCGCGAAGGGGAACTCATCTTTCGCTACATTTATCAGGCGGCCGATTGCGAGAAGCCCGTGGACCGCCTCTGGATTTCATCGTTAACGCCGGACGCCATCCGCAAGGGTTTCGATTCGCTGCGGCCGGGCGCCGAGTACGACCCGCTGGCGAATGCCGCGTCAGGACGCAGCCGGGCCGACTGGCTGGTGGGCATGAACCTGTCGCGCGCTTACTCGCTGGCCTGCCAGGAAGAGTTGTCGGTAGGGCGAGTGCAGACTCCCACACTGGCGATGCTGGTGGAACGGGAACTGGCCGTACGGGCGTTCGTTCCCGAGGAGTATATCGAGGCCATCGCGACGTTCCACCCCGTGGACCTTGCCCCCGGCGTGAAATATAAGGGGACTTGGTTTAGGAATACTCCTTCGGCCGAGAACATGCGTTTGCCCGCCGATGGGCTTGAGGCGAAGACCATCGTCCAGCGCGCCAAAACGGGAACAGCGCAGATAGAATCTGTTGAATTCGAAACACAACGCACGCTGCCTCCGCCGCTGTATGACCTGACCGAGCTGCAGCGCCACGCCAACCGGCTATTCGGCTTCAGTGCGCAGAAAACGCTCGATCTGGCGCAGGCACTCTATGAGCGGTACAAGCTGATTAGTTATCCGAGAACGGATAGCAGGCATCTGTCGCAGGATGTGGCGAAGACTCTGCCGCACGTGGTTCGGGCCGTGCAGGCGCCTTATGCCAAACTGCTGGCGCCGGGCACGGGTGAGCGTCCGCTGGGACGGCGCTTTGTGGACGATACGAAAGTCCGCGACCACCACGCCATCATCCCAACCGCGGTTGCCGTCGACAAAGCGAACCCTCCGCCGGACGAGCGCAAAATATACGATTTGATCTGCCGCCGCCTGTTGAGTGCCTGGCACGAAGACCACCTGCTGGCGGTAACCACTGTGATTACCGCGATCCGGAATACGGACATGGTGGATCGCTATCACACCTCCGGCAGCGCGGTGCAACAACTCGGTTGGAAGATTTTAGATCTGGCGCCCGAGAAGAAGAAGACCACTAAAGGCAGCGCCGAGAGCGAAGCGCAAGATCAGACGCTCCCGGCCGGGCTCGTACGCGGGCAGGTGCAGGATGTCCTGGATGCAACCGCGGCGAAGAAGAAGACTCGCCCGCCCAAGCGCTTTACCGATGCCACGCTGCTGACGGCCATGGAAACGGCCGGTAAAACGCTCGATGAGAAGGAGCTATCGGACGCCATGAAGGAGTCAGGGCTGGGAACTCCCGCAACGCGAGCGTCCATCCTCGAAGTTCTGCTCACGCGTGGCTATATTGTCCGCAATGGCAAAGCGCTGGAGGCAACCGATAAAGGCGTCCGGCTGATCGAGGTAGTTCACCCGGAAGTGAAGAGCCCTGCGATGACAGGACAATGGGAAGCCTATCTGCAGCGGATTCAGCGCGGCACTGCGCAGCTTGAACCGTTTCTGGAAGGCATAGAGAATTACGTGCGCGAAGTGGTGGGCAAAGTTCGCGACGTGCCGCCGGCCAGCAAGGTCGCCGCCGCTCCGGTTGTGGCACAAGCGCCGCCCATGGACGTGCAAGGCAAATCATTGAATGAGATTTTGCACGCCGCGTTCGGGTTCGCTGAATTCCGTCCCAACCAGGAAGCCGTTTGCAATGCGGTATTGGAATCGAAAGATGTGCTGCTGGTGATGCCTACCGGCTCGGGCAAATCATTGTGCTACCAGCTTCCAGGGGTGGCGCGCGGGGGGACTACGCTGGTGATTAGTCCGTTGATCGCGCTCATGGAAGACCAAGTCGCCAAGCTCGCCGAGCAAGGCTTCGCGGTGGCGCGCATCCACTCGGGACGCAATCGCCAGGATTCGCGTCAGGCGTGTTTAGACTACCTGGCGGGCAAGCTGCAATTTTTGTTCATTGCTCCCGAGCGGCTGCGCGTGAGCGGTTTTCCGGAAATGCTCGCCAAGCGCAAACCATCGCTCATTGCGGTCGACGAAGCACATTGCATCTCGCAGTGGGGTCACGATTTCCGGCCCGATTACCGCATGTTGGGCCAGCATCTGCCCGCATTCCGGCCCGCTCCGGTGATCGCATTAACCGCGACGGCGACGCCGATCGTGCAGAAGGACATCGCCGAGCAGCTGGGCTTGTTGCGGCCGGATTGGTTCATACACGGCTTCCGCCGCGACAACATCGCGATAGAAGTAGTGGAGGCAGCGCCTTCGGAACGTTCCACCCTGGCGGCGAATATACTGCTCGGCGATGAACGCCGGCCCGCCATCGTGTATGTTCCGACGCGTAAGCAAGCGGAGGCGCTGGCCGCCGAACTCGCCACTCAATTCCCGACTGCGGCCTATCATGCCGGCCTGGATGCCAAACGGCGCGCGCGCGTGCAAGAGGATTTTCTGGAAAGCAAATTGGAAGTGATGGTGGCTACCATCGCCTTCGGCATGGGCATCGATAAGCGGGACGTGCGCACGGTGATTCACACGGCGCTGCCTGGCAGCTTGGAAGGATATTACCAGGAGATTGGACGCGCCGGCCGCGACGGGGCCCAAAGCCGCGCCGTTCTTATGCAATCCTATGCCGACCGCTATACGCACGATTTCTTCTTCGAGCGCGACTATCCCGACGTGGCCGTGCTGGACAGGATCTATGAGCAATTGACGGCCGCTCCCGTGACCAAAGAGGACCTGCAGCGGCGGATGCGTTTACTCCCTGAGCTGTTCGACAAAGCGCTGGAAAAGCTATGGAGCCATTCCGGAGCAGTGCTGGATTATGCGGAGAACATCACGCGAGGCGACCAGCGCTGGCGGAAGCTTTATGTTGCCCAGGGTGACCGCAAAGTGGCGCAAATTGAAACCATCATCCGGTATGCGCGCAGCTCCCATTGCCGCATGGCCACCTTAATCCGCCACTTTGGCGATGTAGAAGACGGGCAGCGCTCGTGCGGCATTTGCGATTTCTGCGGTCCGTCAGAATGCGTGGCGCAGCGCTTCCGCCCCGCCACCGACGCCGAACGCAAGACTCTACAGCGCGTACTCGAAACAATGCGGTCCGCCGGCCTCAGATCGAGCGGCAAGCTCCACTCTGACATTTATCCGCACGGCGATCTTACGCGCAACGACTTTGAAGAAATCCTGGGAGGCATGGCGCGCGCGGGATTGGTGGAGTTGCTGGATGCCAGCTTCGAAAAAGACGGCAAGCAGATTCCCTACCGCAACGTGAAACTGACGCAGGAGGGCGTGAAGTCCGACCCAGACGCAATCGCCAGCTTTGTGATGAAAGAAACCGGGCCTCCGGTGGGGAAACGCGCGGCGGGCAAAAAACGCCGCACCGCTGCCAAAAGCGCCGCGAAAGCGGCAAAAGCCAGCGCGCCGCCGGATTCGCAAACGGAACGCATGGAGCAATCTCTGCGGGCCTGGCGTCTGGCGGAGGCGAAGAAACTCGGCATTCCGGCGTTTCGGATTTTTAGCGATAAGGTGCTGCGGACCATGGCTGTGGAAGCTCCACAGACAGACGACGAACTGTTGTCGATTCCGGGAGTCGGGATGTCCACAGTGCAAAAGTACGGTTCGCATATCTACCGCATTTGCGAATCCGGTCATTTGTGAACGGAGCACACATGCAGTATAGTTAGGCTGCGTGCTACCGCGCAGTCTCGCTCCCAGTCATAAAAAAGTTTCATTGCTAGTGGCCGCGTTGGTGGTGTTCGCGGCTGCGTTTGCCGGCTCAGTCTGGTGGCGGACACAACGAGTGCTGGAAGAGAGCGCTTCCCACGCAGTCGCTTCCGGCGCTCTGCAGTTCGCTCTGGAGCCGGTGAACACGCGCTCGCTTCCCGGCCTGACGGCATTTTCCACCGCTGCGGATTTTCGTGCCGCAACGGCGTTTCAGGGCGACGTTTATGTTTGCGGATCCTCAGTTCTCTACCGCTATAGCTTTGACGGAAAGCTGCTCCAGAGCTGGCGCACCGGCCAGGAGCTGCCGGTTTATCCGCTGATTTCGCTGGCAGTACGCCGCGGCATTGCAACACCTGAACTGTGGGTGGCAACACAAGGGGCCGGAGCTTTAATTTGGGATGGCCAATCTTTCCGGCAACTACGCCCGCAACTGCCGGAGCTACGTAAGCTGAGCGCGCTTCTGCCGTTGAACAACGGAACTATGCTGCTGGGCACACAGAATACCGGCTTGTTTTCGACAGACGGTAAACAGCTTACACTTCTTCATCCGCAACTGGCCGACGCCAAGGTGACGGCGCTCGCAGGCGGGCAGGACGCGCTTTGGATTGGGACGCAAAGTGAAGGAGTGTGGCTGTTGCGTGCCGGAGCGGTAACCCGGTTCAAGGCGGAACTGCCTGATCCGCAGGTGCTGTCTATTTGGAGTTCCCCTGCAAGTGAGGGTGGGCCGGCTTGGGTGGGGACGCCATTGGGAGTTGCGGAATTTGCCAGCGGGCGATTTCGACGCCGTCTCGCGGAAGGAATTTTTGCGCGCACGCTGTTGGAAAACGCGGGAAGGCTTTGGATCGGCACCGTGGACGAGGGAACGGTAAGCGTAAACGTCAGCGCCCGCAAGCCGCGCCCGTCCGTTGGGCAAGAGCGGCAGAACGGCTCGGAACAAAATGCGAATGCGCTGGCGCTCTTAGGTGGTGAAGTGTGGGCCGTTTCCGCC